>CAIJEA010000524.1 GCA_903819605.1 uncultured cyanobacterium
AAGGGCTTCGCCGCAAAATAAGGAACCGATTATTGATGGTGCGGCTTTGCCACGGCATCAATAATTTTAAATTGCAGAACCCTAACAATAAATATTGCCTCTAACTCTTTGGTATTTTATTTCATATTTAAAATAATTATGGGTATTGCATAATGTAGTCCCTGATAGTTTTGTAGGAATTTTACGAAAACTTTGTCTTTGCAGAATCTACATTTTGCAGAAACTATATGGTTTAATTCTAAGAATTATTTATTATTAATTAGCTTCACTCTGAGACTATGCGACAACAGTTATCTGACACATTATCAGCTTTGTATGACTGTGCAAATCGTATAGGTGAATCTGCAACATTAACCAGACAACAACAAGATGATCTACAAAGTATAAAATCTCTTGGAGAAAATCTTGTCAACTACCTTGAGAATGCTGAAAGAGAGATAACTAGTTTAAAGCAAAGAATTAAACAGCTTTATCAAACTAATCGAGATATAGACTCACGAAATGAAGATGAAATCTATACTTTGTTAGCCCTAATGTCTGCCAGACTAAGACAGTCCATAGATATAGATGAACTGCTAGATGCAGTTACATTAGAAACTAATCATTTATTGCAAAGCGATCAAGTCATTGTTTACCAATTGGGCGATCAAAACGATCGCCCAATTCAGTATGAATCTGTTAATGATTTCAGTCGTTCTCTTTTAGGGCAAAGTCTTCCATCAATTTATACTGATTCCGAATGGCTAGAGAGCTACCAAAGATGTCTCAGCCGAGTCGTTGACGATATTACCGTGCCCGAATGCGATCCCAAAATTACAGCATCACTTTTTCCGTTAGGAATATATTCTGCGATCGCTGTGGCAATTCCTAGTAGCAAAAAACTATGGGGATTGCTGATAGTTCACCAATACGATAGCTCGCGTTATTGGCAAGCATGGGAGATAGAACTGCTGGAAAAGCTGGGAACTCAATTAGCGATTTCAATTCATCAAATGCAGCTACTTGTCAGTTCAGACAACATAAGAAGAGAAAGAGATCAAGTAATTGCCCAATTACTTCATAGCCAGCTTCACGACTCACTAACAGGATTACCTAATCGTGACTCATTTATGAAGTCTCTTGACTTGGCATTTGCGAAATTGCAAACTGACTCCAACCGAAACTTCGGCATTTTATTTATTGATTGCGATCGTTTCAAATCAGTTAACGATAACTTTGGCATGTCCTCAGGGGACAAAATATTACAGGAAATTGCTCAACGCCTGAATACTTATCGTCAAATCAACGTAACCATTGCAAGAATTGATAGTGATGAATTTGCAATCCTAGTCGAAAATATTGATGGACAAGACAATGTTATTCACTTAGCCGATCAAATTTTAGAAAGTATCAAACAGCCATTTTTAATTAATAATCAACAGATTTTCACCTCAACTAGTATTGGTATCGCTATTAGCGATTCTGAGTATATTTACGCAAATGAAATTTTACGGGATGCCAATATTGCCATGCATAACTCGCGTAAGCAAGGAAGAGGTAGACAAGCATTATTTAACACTGATATGAATCAGGGTGCAAAGGTACGTTGGCAGTTAGAGACGGATTTGCGTCATGCTCTCGAACAGCGAGAATTTCATCTGGTTTATCAACCGATAGTTTCAATACATCAACACAAATTGACTGGATTTGAAGTTTTACTACGTTGGATTCATCCATTACAAGGATTTATTTCTCCACAAGAATTCTTGCCGATTGCAGAAGAAACAGGAGACATTATTCAGATTGGGTATTGGGTTTTAGAGACGGCTTGTAAACAGATATATCAGTGGCAACAGGAATTTCCTAATATCCCACCCATTACTTTGGCAATCAATATTTCCACATTACAAGTTATCCAAATTGACTTTGTAGATCGCGTTCAGCAAATCATCTTAGAGCAACAAATTGACCCTAGCATAATTAAGTTAGAGATTACTGAAACGGTTTTGATGGACAATATTGAGGTTTCTTCACAAAAGCTTGAACAGCTCCGAAGAATTGGCGTGCAAGTCTATATCGATGATTTTGGCACTGGATTTTCGTCCTTTAGCTATCTTCAAAATTTGCCAATTGATGTTCTAAAAATCGATCGCAGCTTTACTAATAAAGTCTCAACTGATAATAAAAGTCAAAGAATTATTCAGTCAATTTTACGCTTAGCTAACAATCTCGGTATGGGAATTATCGTTGAAGGCGTAGAAACATCCGAAGAGTTAGATTATTTTGAAAGTATTGGCGGTAGTAGTATTGAGGTGCAAGGCTACTTTATTTCCCATCCGATGGAGCCAGAAAAAGCGACTCAATGGATTCAAACAACTATTTAATACGCATTTAAAATCCAAAACCTACACCGCACGCTGAGCGTGCGGTGCAAGTTTTGGATTTTAATTATGACTAATATGTTTGTTTTAACCAGTCTTGAATTTCTTGAGCTAACCAAGCAGTTTCAAGCTCAGTTAATCTATTGTCACCAAGTTTCACAAAAAAGAAGGTACGCTAATCGCACCTTCTTTTTTGTATAACTCCCCAGGCGGGATTCGAACCTGCGACCGATCGGTTAACAGCCGATTGCTCTACCACTGAGCTACTGAGGAATGTAGCTGTTTTGCTGAGCTGTTTACTTCAGCGTTAATAACTATAGCGTATAAATGTGGCGATCGCGCAACCCTTTTTAGAAAAAATTTAAATTTGTTTGAAATTTTGAAAATCGCCATCAATAAAATCGCGATATAGTAACTTGCAGCCTTCATATATAGTCTCTACCCAAAGACAAACAATTAATTAAATATGAAACAACATATTTCTCTCGCAGTGAGTTTAGTTTTATTTGCTGTCAGTGCTTGTACTCCATCTCCAAGCGAAAATGCAAGCTCAACTAAATCAGCATCTCCTACTGCAACTTCAGCAAGCACTCCATCCGACAAACCAAAAACCGAAGAACCAAAAGCAGAGACAAAACCCGAAACTAGTGCTGCAAATGGTTGGCAAGATTACAGTTCAGCGGCAGGGAAATTCAGCATACAAATGCCAAATAAGCCTCAAGAACAATCTCAGGAACAAAAAACTGATATTGCCACAGTCAAAATGAATATTGTGCTTACTGAGTCTAATGGAGCAGCCTATTTTGCTAGCTACGCTGACTTTCCTGAAAAGTTTCCTGATTCTGCTATCCAAGAAAGGTTAACTGAAGCTATCAAAGGCATTGTTGGCAGTATGAAAGGTGAGATCAAGTCTTCTAAGGAGTCCAAGCTTGGTGAAACTGCGTGTCGAGACTTTGAAGGTGTTGGTAAAGTCCAGTCAACTGATGCATCTGTGAAAGGTCGAGTTTGTCTTGCCGACAATAGTCGTTTTTATCAAGTATTCACATTAGCGCCTTCTGACAAATTCGTGAGTGCTGATGTCGATCGCTTTATCGCCTCTTTCAAAATTAATAAATAACCCCACAGTCTATAGAGAGGGGTGCTTTGCACTCTTCTCTAATTTTTTGGCTGCGCTCCTAGAGAAATTACTAAAGATCCAGAAATAACGGCGATCGCACCTACATAACCTAGCCAACTTAGAGGTGAAGGTGCTAAAAACTGGGGGACAAAATTTGGCAAGATTGCTGAGGCGATCAATGTGACAAGGGGCGCAAGGGTAATAATCGCACTCACCCGTGAAGCTTCCCAATGTTCGAGAGCGGCTGCAAATGCTCCGTAAGCAATCAAAGTATTAAATGCACAAAAGATCAGGGCTGCCATAGGCAGTGCAGTTAAAGTGAGGAGCCGATTGGGATGTGCCAGCGGTGCTAAGAGCGTTGCGGCACTGAGATATAAGCACAACAACACAGAAGTTGAAGGTAGGTTGAGTAATAGTTGCTTTTGAGCCAATCCATAAAAAGCCCAGACGAT
>CAIJEA010000525.1 GCA_903819605.1 uncultured cyanobacterium
GATATCATCGATATCTTTCCAGTTTCTAGCGAAATGCCTGTGCGGATTGATTGGTTTGGTGATGAGATCGAACGTATTCGCGAATTCGATCCTGCGACCCAGAGACCGCTTGACAGCATTTTTTCAACACTACTTACGCCGATCAGTTACGGTCATATATTAGGTGGATGGACAGCACCAGATCAAAATATGGAGGATTCCCTAGAAGAATTCAGTTCTCAAGGGTTTGCAGTTCATCCTAATTCAACAGCTTCTCTATTAGACTATTTACCTAGTCCAGAAAACTGTTTAGTGGTAATCGATGAAGTCGATCAATGTCGCGCACATTGCGATCGCTGGTACGAAGCAGCAGCAGAAATCTACAGTTCTCTCTTGCTCCCCTCGCCCTTTGGGAGAGGGGCTGGGGGTGAGGGTAAATTACATCGCTCCTTTGCGGAATGTTTAGTACAAATAGAAAAATTCGATCGCCTCGATCTATTTGAACTTGCTGAAGAAAATCTTGGCGTGAATATGGCTAGTCGCTCGATACCTGCGATTCCACACCAGTTTGGTAAGATTGCCCAAACTATTCGTGAATATCGAGAGCAAAAATATAAAATCATTCTCATCTCGGCACAGCCTTCACGCACAGTTGCCCTGCTACAAGAGCATGATTGTCAAGCTCAATTTATCCCTAACGTTCGCGATTATCCTGCGATCGATAAAACCCATAACCTACGCATAGCAGTAGCCCTGAAGTATTCGGGCATCGCCGAAATTCAAGGTTTCGTATTGCCCACTTATCGGATTGCGGTGATTAGCGATCGCGAATTTTTTGGACAACATGCTCTCGGCACTCCTAATTATGTTCGCAAAAGGCGAAGAGCAACTTCCAAACAAGTTGATTTAAATAAACTCTCCGCAGGTGATTACGTCGTCCACAAAAATCATGGTGTAGGTCAATTTATTAAATTAGAGAAGTTGACACTCAATAACGAAACTCGCGAATATCTAGTTCTCAAATATGCCGATGGACTGTTGCGTGTTGTCGTCGATCAGATGTCAATTCTTTCACGCTATCGTGGCATGAATGAAGGTAAACCTGAACTGCATAAAATGACAGGGAAGGCTTGGACAAGTGCTACAGCCAAAGCCAAGAAAGCGATCAAAAAAATCGCCTTTGATTTGTTGGAACTCTATGCCAAACGCGCTCAACAGGTTGGCTATGCTTTCCCTCCTGATAATCCTTGGCAGTTGGAAATGGAAGACTCCTTTCCCTATCAAGCTACGCCCGACCAACTCAAGGCAACACAGGATGTCAAGCAAGATATGGAAAGTTGCCGCCCGATGGATCGCCTCGTTTGTGGCGATGTCGGTTTCGGTAAAACGGAAGTAGCGATTCGCACAATTTTCAAGGCGGTGACCACAGGCAAACAGGCAGCTTTGCTCGTACCGACAACAATTCTGGCACAGCAGCATTATCACAGTCTACAAGAGCGCTATGCTGCTTATCCTGTAAATATTGCGCTCCTCAATCGGTTTAAAACTACTGCTGAGAAAAAGGAAATCATCAAAAAGCTGAAGACTGGCGAACTGGATATTGTCGTTGGTACACATCAACTTTTAGCCAAAGATGTGGAATTTAAGGATTTAGGGCTATTGGTAATCGATGAAGAGCAACGCTTTGGGGTGGCGCAAAAAGAGAAAATCAAAACCATGAAAACGGAAGTTGATGTGTTGACTTTATCGGCAACGCCAATTCCCCGTACTCTATATATGGCTATGTCGGGAGTTCGCGAAATGAGCTTGATTACTACGCCACCACCATCACGGCGAGCGATCATGACGCATCTCTCTCGCTATAACTCTGAATTGGTGCGATCGGCAATTCGTCAGGAACTCGATCGCGGCGGGCAAATTTTTTATGTAGTGTCGCGCATCGATGATATCGAAGAAGTTTCCGCGAAAGTTCATGAAATGCTGCCATCGGTAAGAATGGCGATCGCCCACGGACAGATGCCCGAATCGGAACTCGAAGCAACGATGTTGAGTTTCAATAGTGGAGAAGCGGACATGATGATCTGCACCACAATTATTGAATCAGGACTAGATATTCCTCGCGTAAACACGATCATTATCGAAGATGCTCAAAGATTTGGACTAGCGCAGCTTTACCAATTGCGCGGTCGAGTTGGACGGGCAGGTATTCAAGCCCATGCATGGCTGTTTTACCAAGAAAAGGGCGAACTAACTGATGTGGCGCGTAAGCGGCTCAAAGCTATTCAAGAATTTACGCACCTTGGTTCGGGCTATCAATTGGCGATGCGTGACATGGAAATTCGCGGTGTGGGCAATCTTTTGGGTGCAGAGCAATCTGGTCAGATCAACACGATTGGCTTCGATCTATATATGGAGATGCTGCAAGAAGCGATCGCCGAAATACGTGGTTCGGAAATACCCGAAGTCGATGACACGCAGATCGATCTACCGATTACCGCTTTTATACCTGCGGAATATATTCCTGATGGAGATCGCAAGATGAGTGCTTACCGCGCCGTTGCCTCCGTAAATTCACGCCGTGAACTTACGCAAATTATTGAAGATTGGAACGATTGCTATGGTAATGTTCCTGCTCCTGCCATGCAACTCATCAAAGTAATGGAGCTAAAGCTCATCGCCAAACGGATTGGGTTCTCACGGATTAAGCCTGAGGGTAAACAACATGTTGTTTTAGAGTCTAAGATGGAAGAACCAGCATGGAAACTATTACACCAGCATTTACCGAGTCATTTACAATCGCGTTTTGTTTATAGTCAAGGTAATGTGACCGTCAGAGGCTTAGGCACACTTTCCCACGATAAACAGCTTGCTAGTTTAATTGAATGGCTAGATATGATGCAACTTGCCAAAGCCGATGCTTGAGCCAATGCTTGATTTGATATAGCGATCGCCCCGTAAGTCCAAAAATTCAAGAGGGCGATTTACTCACCTATTTGTTTTTGGGCTTTACTAAAAAAAACAAAATATGTCAGATGCTCAAATTAGTGTTATAAAGTTCGCAAACTAGACGCAAGCAATTAAATTAGTGCCAAACTTAGTCCCTAGCATTATTCCAGATGGCATTGTTACGAGGTGATTTCTTCAATGGAGAGCAATAATATTCGTAGTAATAGTAATTACGAGCAGACCCTCGCGGGAGTCACCAAGGACTTGTCCGATTTGCGGGCAAATATTTTGGGCAAGCTCAGCCGCGAAATTTTAATTTTACAGGCCCAAAAAAATGCCCTAACTGACGATATTCAGCGTCTCCAATCTCAGCGCAAAGAGCTAGAGGTGCTAACGGTCGCGCAACAGGGGATGAACCAACAAGAAATCCAGAGACAACAATGGATTGAGCAACTTGCTCAGGCGATCACATTTCATCTCAAAAATGATGTAATCGTGACTAATTCTCAGGTTTTAAATGACCATTCCGAAAATTTTGAGCAATTGATGCTTAATCTCGATGGTGCGATTCGTACAACATTTCAGTCTTTACAACGTGATGTTGACACGTATCAGCGTGACCTAAACGATCAAATGCAGCGCATGTATACCCAACGGCAACAGGGAGAGTTAATGCTTTCAGCCCTTGTCGAAAAAATTGATGAATACTTGCTTCGTTCTTCGGGCGATCGCTATGTAGGAGGAAATACAGGGGGGAATTTACCAACATCACCAACAACAAATTTTACGGGGACATCAGGCTTTACAGGGGCGATCGGTACTAATGGCAACAGCAATGCAAGCGTCAGACCTAATGTTAACGGCAATACCAGTGGTAACTATAGCCAAATTCAGATCCCAACATTCAATAGCGGTCAGTATAGACAGTATGGTCAAAATGACACCCGACCCTATGCTGGCGATCCCACTGAACCGATTGAGTTTGCAGATCTAGATAAGCCCGTAGTGCAACCAACTAAACGCATTAGCGATTGGTGGTTTGGATTTATTTTAGTTTTGGGTGCTTCTGTAGTTCTGTCGCTGCAAAATATTTTGGTGCGGGTAATATTTTTCAAGTCCAGTATTTTTGGTCTCTTTCAGTTTGGGGGCTTGATTCAAGCGACTGTACCTAACTCCTTCATGCTGTTACTGTTGCGAATGTTATTTGCCACACCAATTATGTGGTTGGTAGCTAAGTTTGTTTTTAGGGTAGATGTATTCCGTGACTTTCAGCAATTACTCATGCCCAGCCGTAGATTGCTATTTGGGCGAGTTGCTTTTAGCGCATTATTGCAGTTTGCATCTTTCGCTTTTATTTATGTAGCTTTAGGTATTTTAAAACCTGGACTTGCGGTTACATTGTTTTTCATTTTTCCGACCGTCACTGTGCTAATGGCTTGGTTCTTATTTGGCGATCGCCCTAGTAATGAACGCTGGTTTGTGATTGCAGTGATCTACGTAGGTATTATGTTGACCTATAACATATTTGGTTCTGCTAAGCCAGACACATGGGGCGTTCTTGCAGCATTGTTGTCAGGCATATCTTTTGCAGGCTATATCATTACCTCTCAGGCATGTTTCAAACAGCTAAATCCTGTTTCATTTACATCGATTAACTTCTCGATCATCCTGCTACTTTGCGTTGGGGCATTGCCATTTACCTTGTCGTCGATTTCTTTGAATGGATCGCTTGTATTCATGTGCTTCTTAATTGCATTGACGACTTTGGGTGGTTATCTGATGACTAGTTTTGGTACAAAGCTCATGGGTGCTGCGCAGGCTTCGATCGTTAGCGCTAGTGGTCCAGTATTTACGACCTTTTTAGCATTCGTGATTTTAGGAAACAATTTAGAAATGATTCAGTTGTTTGGCGTGTTTCTTGTTACAGGTGGAGTAGGGCTGCTAAGTCTACAAAACATGTATAAGAAGCCTGCTAGATAAAAAGAAGATGGCAGCATGAGGTGCTGCCATCTTCTTTTAAGGTATAAAATCCTGTAAAATAGCAACTATAGTCCTTAGGGATCAACAGTGTTCAAAGACTTTCGCTATCCAGATCAAGAAACAACGGCTTCATCATCACAAAAGCAATCTTCGCAGTCGTATCAGTATTTAATGCGATCGCTTTTGCGTGGGCTTTCACGCGAGCATAGCTTGCCTGTCTGGGCATTGTTAGCAATTTTTTTAATTATGTTGCTAGTCTGGAATTGGCAATTAATCTTGGCAACAGGTGCAGGAATATTTGCCATGACTGCGATCTATATGATTCAGGACTGGAACTGGAATGTAATTTTGTGGCGAATTCAAAAGTTTTTACAAAGCCCCTATCGGCATTTACCCTTATCAGTGGCAAGTGGAACTGTTACTGTTTTTCTGACATATACGGGGTTTGCTATATGGTCAAGTCAAGAAAACCATTGGTTAGCCTCTGCCAGTATCCTGCAACTCGCCTCAACCATAGTAATTTTAGTGCTTTTGATCCGCCAAGCTTTTAACCAGTGGCTACAACGTCAACAGGATGATTTCGAGCATCTAATTGCCAAGCTGACAGTCAATGATGACTTAGCGAGATTAATTGCAATTAAGCAGATTAATCAGTATGTGCAGGAAAATCGCTTACCTGCTGCACAAGAAAAAGCGATCGCTGATTATTGCCATCTTTTGTTAAATCGCGAGACTGAAACAACTACGCGAGATGCGCTATTCGAGACTCTGGAGTCCTTGCAATCATTTAATAATAAGCCGTTGCTAAAACGAACCGCTAATAATCCTAACTAAAGATAAATTCTAACTAAAGATAAATTTCGGCTAAAGATAAACCTTACCCAAAGATTAATGCTAACCAAAGACCAGACCCTCGATCTCCAAGTCAATTTGTTAGTCGAAAGTACACCCGATGAAGAAACTGCTAGTGCTGTAAGACTAATCGCATCAGTATTAAAGGCGATCGCTCAAAAATTAAAGCATACAACTTATTTTGTGATTCAAGATATTGAGGAGGGTGGATGGTTACTTACACCACTCAGCAATCATGATAGCCCTGAGATAGAAAAGACTACTATCTATGCTTATTGCGATCGCACGCCTGCCAATATTGATCGGTTAAGATTAAACGACGAAAATCTTGAATGTGGACAATACAATATAATCGATATGCTTTTCCGCTTAATTGGGATGAAGCAGGTTGATAGCATTGTCTTTTTTGACCGTGCAACTGAGACGCAAAAGGGTATAGAAATCTCTCGCACTGATATTGAAGAGTTGTGCGAGAAACAAATTAAACGCGCTCAGTTTGGATTGCAAAAGCTAAACGAAATCAAAAATAACGCGAACATTGCCTAGATCAAGATGACGCATTGCATCATCTTGACTTTTATTCATGATCAATAAATCCACACATCACCGCACCGTCAACGGAACCTTTACCACTGACTAAGCAAGCTAAGTGCTCACTACGATTCATTGTGACAATGCGGTCGTAACTATCTTGATTAATCAAATTATCGGTAATTGCCATCACTTCAGGAGTGGTATTAAGGGCAAGAATAATTTGATTGCCGCTAATATCTGCGTTTTCGTAGCGTACTTCTGTTTGAGGTACAGGAGGATTTTGATAGAGTGCAGCAACGATTGCAGTTTGGGCATTCACAGGTGAGATGATCCCAAAGCTTGAAATGGCGATACCCGAAATGGCTAATAATGTGGCGACTACTGTATTTTTCATGACTGCCTCTGCGCTGATTTCTCTAATTGCGTACAATGAAATCGAAGAACTGAAAATCGAAAACTGAAAATCAAATTTCAATAATTTAATTTTCTAGTTAAGTAGCGATCGCTACTTCCTGCTATCAACTCAACCGAGTGGATGAGCCTTACCTACAAGTGATTAACTCAATCGATTAATCCAATAACAACATCATCAAACTTTTTTCGATAATTGCCAGTGACACCAGATATCTGACCATGTGATTGCGATCGCAATCCATAGTGATTTACAAAGTTTTACGCTCAAACCCAAACCAAGA
>CAIJEA010000526.1 GCA_903819605.1 uncultured cyanobacterium
CACTTCTCGCCACCATTACTCTTAGGACTTACGCACAAATGGCTTGAAACTAGTATTTCATCGTAGGAGCAATTCATGAATTGCTCCTACATTTCGTTCTTTTGCGTAAGTCCGAACTCTTTTTGATTTTAGCTACGGCTATCTAATTGCTTGCAGGATTAAAATATTGTCAATAGATTTTGTGGTTAATTCATGGTTATTGCTATTTCACCGCTAGAAACCCCACAGATGAACTCTCAACTTACACCATTAAAGGGTGAAAAGACATATCTCTATAGGTTTCTTGAAGAAGCTCAACAGGACGAAATCTCTGCCGAAGTTAATTTTCGGACTTTGGTAAAGGAGAAATTACAAGTTTAGTATTGATTTATCTCTAGCGATGCGAGTAGTAACTAATTGGAAGAAGTTTCTGTGGTTTTGGTCATCGGTGCAATGTATAAAGATGAGATCGCCCCTAATCCTGCAACATTACAAATTGCTGTGAATATTAGCTAATTCGCTTTAAGTGTAAAATTAGCGTGTCATTAGTCTCTTCTAAAACCTTTTCGGCTGCGTATATTAATATTTGCTTGTGCCGCAATAGTTCGCGTCCGCGCTGACGAAGTAATTCGCCGATTAGGATGTTTGCATCAATAATCAATATCATCATGATTCTTGATTGACAAAAGCTTCTACTAATTCATCTTCTGTCATGCCAGTTTCTAATAGAACTTTCTCAACTGCGCGATCAAGAGCATCTATTGCGCTAGTATCAACATTACTTCGGTTAGTTTGTTGAGCTTCGGCGATTTTCTGACCTAGTAACTTCCATAGTTTGATTTTATGATCAATATTGAGGGTGGTGATGGCTTCAGCTAGTAGTTCAAAGGAGATATTAATCTGGGCGGTAGCTGTTGTCATAATGTTTTTTACCCTCATGGTAAGTTTTCCTTAGACCAATTTAATGATGATTTGGCGTTGCACATATTCATAATGATTAAGCAAAAATGGGGAAGAATTTTTGATTTTTACGATTGAGGTAGAAAAGCAATAAACGGATCAAAATCTGCAACATTTTCTTAGACTTAGAGTAGCATAGAATCTTGCGATGTAACCTTGCTAAGTAATGTCTCAATCTAGTGTTCTCTCCCTCCACCATTGTCAAATGTGGTCTTCAGGGTTAATAAACTTGGGGTAAACACAGTAACCATCACTCACCCTCATGTGGGCTTAGCAAAGAACAAGACTCCTTCTATGGCGATCGGGCTATATTATCGACCGATTTCTATGATCGAGTTGCTATCATTGCGCGGTTTTCATTCCCTCACGATTTAACTGACCAGTGCCTAAGCATCATAAAAAGTTACAAATGGTTATAAATAAAGTAACGTGAGAGATGTATAGCAAGGTCAAATGGTTTTTGGAAGAGCGTACCGAAGGGTATGCTCTTCCAAAAACTTAGAAAACTACAAATGATTTAGGATTGCTATAGAACTTGTAATAAGTCTTTTTAACGATGAGAGATTCCCATGAACCAGTCAATTCCAATTATCCTTGTCGTTGATGATGAACCCAATAACTATGATGTAATTGAAACTTTTTTATCTGAACAAGAGTATCAATTGCATTATGCCTCCAGTGGCACTGCGGCGATCGCTTGCTTAGAAAGTATCCAACCCGACATAATTTTGCTGGATGTGATGATGCCAGGTATCGACGGTCTTGAAGTCTGTCGCCGCATCAAAGAAATGCCAAAATGGCAAAACCTACCAATAATTATGGTGACAGCCCTCACCAGCAAAGCTGACCTTGCTCGATGCCTCAATGCAGGTGCAGATGACTTTGTTGGTAAACCCGTTAATAGTGTGGAACTTAGAGCCAGAGTTAATTCCATGATACGGATTAAGCGACAATATGACAGCATCAAAAACTTATCCAGACTACAAACTCAAACAATTGATTTACTGCAAAATAGTTTAAGCGAACTCAGCGGTAACTTAGCTTCCAGCTTGCCCCATGAGATAAATACTCCACTTAATGGAATTGTTGGTGCAATTGGAGTTTTGCTCGAAGAATATGACTCTATGACTCCAGAAGACCTCAAAGAGTTTTTGTTGCTTGCACAAGAATCAGCTAAGCGGCTAGAACATTTGACTCGAAAGTTTTTAAACTATGTATATCTGGAGATATCTCCTCATAAATCGCAGACTTCCAGAGATTATCAAAATCAGCTAGAAAAAATATGCGATCGCTCATTCATACTCAATGTCGCTCAGGAGCAAGCAAAAAAAGATAATCGTAGTGATGATTTGTGTTGTGATGTAGAGGATGGAAGCATAGAGATTAGAAATCACGACATGCGAAATATCCTTAATGAACTTCTAGAAAATGCCTTCAAGTTTTCTAAACTTGGCACTCAAGTAAAATTAACTAGTAAAGTAATCGGTAACAAGTTTTATCTAGCGATCTCTGATCAGGGTTGGGGCATGTCTGAGGAGCAGATCGCTAAAATTGGAGCATTTATGCAGTTTGAGCGTAAATTACATGAGCAGCAAGGGGCTGGGCTGGGCTTAAAGATTGTTTCAAAGATCGTCGAAAACTACGGAGGTAAGCTCTCAATTGCAAGTATTTATAAACAAAAAACAACGATTAATATTGAATTGCCAATTAAAAATTAGTAACTAAAACAAATAAATGAATAAAGGCTGCGCGAAGCGCAGCCTTTATTCATTTGTAATATCAATGTTTGTGGAAGAGCGTCCTCGAAGGGTGTGCTCTTCCACAAACCATTAAGGTATAAAACCCAAAATATGAATAGCAATGTTTTACTCCACTATTCATATTTTGGGTTTTATCAAGAAAGACGATGTGAGTTTATGTTTTAAAGCAATAAATAGTGAAAGACAGTAAAGCCTTTCGCTATGCAAGAAGTGGGTCAAGCTTGCCTTGACGATCTAGATCGTGAATGGCATCACAACCGCCAATATGTTGATTGTTAATAAAAATTTGAGGTACAGAGCGCTTACCGTCTGAACCTCTTGCAACCATTGCCGATCGCGCGGCATCATCACCATCAATTACATATTCAGTATATTTCACTCCCTTCTTATCTAGCAAATGCTTAGCTCTTATACAAAAAGGGCACATTCGCCATGTGTAGATTTCGACAGTCGCCATAAAAATTCTCTAAACATATTAAATCACTCTCCAATTTTAACAAATCTTAAATCCTAGAAAGTAAAGGTAGTGCTTAAGATCACCTTATTCAAACTTTCGCGATCGAGATACTCCCTTCTCAGTGAATAATTAGGCGCGCGCGGCTTTGCCGCGCACGCCTAATTATTCAGTTTATAATGCCTGTTTTTTGGTGGAAAGGGAGTAGATACAAGATTAAAAAAATTTCTTGTATAGCAGTACAAGTTTTACTTAGGACAGAAACGAATAAAAGTGGTGCTTAGCACCACTTTTATTCGTTTCTGTCCTAAGTGCGATCGCTCGATGGATTAGGTTTAGGCGATACATTTGGTGGAGGTGATGCTGTATCTGTCGGCTGAGGGGATGGAGATGCTGAAGGCGTGGGCGTAGGGTCAGGCAAAGTAGGTATTTTGGAAGTAACTTCTTCGGGATGGCTCGGTGGAATACCTTCACTAACAATAATATCTTCGATGACGGTTTTAACAATTGGCGCTGCCACAGTAGAGCCAAAGGCATCAGAGCCTACAGGTTCATCAATAACGGCTAGCACCACATAGCGAGGCTCGTTAGCAGGGAAAATGCCAACAAAACTGGTAATTTTGGCGTTGGAGTACCCACCTGTCGGTGATGCTTTTTGAGCTGTTCCAGTTTTACCTGCAATTCGATAACCAGGAATATGAGCGAGCTTACCCGAACCTCTTTCAACTACACCTGTCATCATCTCCAAAACGTTCAGTGCGGTTGCTTGCGAGATAATTTGTCGAGGTGTTGGCAATTTAGGCTGATAGAACTCTTCACCCTCTTCGTTAATTAACCCTTTTACAACATGGGGTGTAAGCAACTTACCCCCACTTGCAAGAATGCCATGCAATTGCACCAACTGAATCGGTGTAAGCGAAAAACCCTGTCCAAAAGCGGCTGTTGCTGGCTCGATCACGTATTCATTAAATTGCTCTTGGGGTTTAAGCGCACTGGGCGTTTCTGATGGAAGATCGATACCTGATGTATCACCTAGACCAATGCGCTCAAGCCAACCATAGTAAACTGATGGCTTCATGCGTTGGATAATATGTACCATGCCAACATTGCTCGATCGCTCTAGGATCTGACCGATACTCAGGGGTCCAACTGCCCCCACTTGTTCATAGTCAAAGTTGGCAACTGGCCAGCCACCAATAGTTAGAGAACCTTCATCATTAAAAACTGTATCGGGCTGAATTGCTCCTGCTTCGAGTGCGATCGCCACATTGAGCGGCTTAAAAGTAGAACCTGGTTCATAGAGATCCGAAACTGCCCAATTCTTAAATAGCTTGACATCTGCTTCGTAATAGCGATTTGGATCGTAGGTTGGCTCGGTGACGAGGCTGAGCAGCCCACCATCCCTGATATCCATAACGACTACAGCGCCTCGCTTGGCGCTAAATTTGACCATTTGCTGCTTCAGGATTTGTCTTGCTGTACGCTGAATGCGCGAGTCAATCGTCATCTGTAAGCTGGTGCGATCGCTACGAATCATGCCCGCAGGTATCCGATTAGGAATTAGTTGACCATTGCCATCTTTGGCTATTTCAGGGGTCTTATCGGTACGCTCTAACAGTTTTTCTTGACTGAGTTCAATCCCTGCCTGACCGCGATGATCGACATTTACATAACCAATCAATTCAGCAGCGAGGTCTTGCTGTGGGTAAAGACGATGACGCTGCTGAATTAAATCAAACCCTTCAAGACGCAAACTATAAATGCGATCGGCGTTTTCTTCAGATAACCAATATTCAACTTGAATAGTAGGTGTATCGCGATTGAGAATACTGAGGATTCTTTCTGGAGTCTTTCTAAGAATTGGGGCTAGCTTTGCAGCAATATCTTCTGGCTTTTCTTTGTAAAGATGCGGATGGGCGAACAAAGTATAAACTGGTCGATCCAAGGCTAAAACTGTACCTTTGCGATCGGTAATCGTGCGTCGAGGGATAAAGGGGCGCAGCGTAAACATTTGCTGTCTTCGCGCCTTGTCTAGCAAGTCAGACGATGTAATAACCTGTAAATAAACTAAGCGAACGATTAAGCCAATCATTGCCAACGCCAAAATTGCCCAAATCAGAACAGTTCGACGTTTGAATAGATTAACGGTCGCTAAATCTCTAGGGGGAAAAGATGAGGTCATGAGAGTTCTTGACAAAGTTGGCGGAAGCGATCGCCGCGTTGCTCGAAGTTAGCAAACTGGTCAAAGCTAGCACATGCAGGGGAGAATAGCACAGTTGGCAGTGGCTGACTAGGGTGATTATGAGCGCGGCTATGAGCAATGCTTGCGGCTTGTTTGACAGCACGTTCAAGGGTTTCTACAATCTCATAATTTTTAAACCCAGCATCATTAAGCATTTCTGCAAACAAAAGTGCAGCTTCACCAATTAATAAAACGGCGATCGATCTTTGGCGTATTTGCTCTAACCATGCACTAGCATCGCCCTGTTTGGGCTGACCACCTGCGATCAAAACTACAGGTGGTTTGACTGCTCTTAAACCCACTTCTGCCGCGTCGTAATTAGTTGCCTTACTGTCATTAATAAAAGCAATGCCTTCATAATAACGAATATGTTCAAGGCGATGAGGGACTCCTTGGAACTCGGAAATAGCATGATCGATATGTGCAGAGCTAATGCCTGCTAACTTCGCTGCGGCAACTGCCATCAATAGGTTTTGACGATTGTGCTTGCCCAAAAGATGCCAATGGGCGATCTGAAAGACTTGTTCGCCGCGAAACTTTACCCAGCTATTCTCAATATATGCACCATCATTAATCGCTTCTACAACTTGTTCGTCAATCCCTGTCCAAATCGCTTTTGGCCACATGGCAGCACCAAAATTAATTAAATAAGGATCGTTCCCATTAAGGACAATATGTTCGGCTCGATCGATCAAACTAGCTTTGATATTGCGATAGGCATCAAGCGTATAGTGACGATTAAGGTGATCGGGGGTAAATGTCGTCCAAATACCAATTTTGGGCTTTACGGTTTGGGTGGACTCGATCTGATAGCTACTGAGTTCAGCAATGATCCAGTCGGGATGAATTTTTTGTTGCAGGACTTGCAAAGCAATTTCACAAGCGGGGAAACCAATATTGCCACAGGCGATCGCGTTCAATCCTGCGGTCTGAAAAATTGCTGCTGTTAATGATGTAACTGTAGTTTTGCCATTGGTTCCAGTTATGCCCACCCAAGGAATATGTTTGAGATAGCGCCATGCTAATTCAATTTCTCCAACGGTATCAAGGCTCAGAGATCTTGCCTGTTCGACTTCCTGTCGATCCCAAGGTACACCAGGGCTGACCACCACTAAGTCAACTGTCTGATTTGCCTCTACCAGTTTCGCAAAGTTAGGAAAGCCCCCTAGCTCAACGGCAATCCCCTCTGACTCTAGCTCCTGCTTACGTTTCTCTAGACTAGGACTAGCATTACTATCACTAACCGTCACCTGCCAACCATCAGCTTTGAGTAATTTTGCGGCAGAAATTCCAGACTGTCCCAGTCCCAGTACATACGCTTGAGGCATTGCGATCGCTAAAAGTTTAGTAAAAAGTTAATAATCAAGGATACATGAACATGAGCATCTCCTGATTAACTAATCCTGCCATTCCGCTTTTCTCAGATGATAAATTTATTAGTTCCACTAACATTACCCATCGATTCTCTACTGACAATGTTCCACTATAGTGGTTTTCAAATGAGTACACACTCATTTGAAAACAAAAAATCAATTTTCTTGCTTTTTATTCGGCTTGTGCGCTCCTTAAAAACCCCTAAATCCAAATGTTTCTTGCTTTTTAGTAAGCCCTACTTAGATAACTTTTATTTTACAATTGATACTGCTATTCCCTACAGCCAATCAAGATTACAATGTGTTAGCACCTCCTAACAACGCTGTTAGAAATATGTTTCAACCCCAAGCCGCAATCATCGCTGACAGCATCAACATAACAGGCGATCGCCTTACCACCTTTGTGCTGACCTACCACCGCATGATTCACTCAGAATTCATGACCCATCGAATGCTCAGTAAAAATAGCAGCAGCAGTCGTGCCATTCCCGTCGAGAAAATGATCAAACTCGTCGAGAGTCAAGAGGTCTATCCATTACATTGGGGCAAAAATCAAAAGGGAATGTCCGCCCAAACCGAAGTTACAGAAGACGAGATGCAATCTGCAATAGAAGTATGGCAAGAAGCCAAAAATGACGCTATTCGTCACGCCAAACAATTAGTACATATTGGTATTCACAAACAAGTTGTCAATCGCCTGTTGGAACCATTCTCCACGATTACCGTAATTTGTTCGGGAACCGAATTCCAAAACTTTTTTGAACAGCGCTGTCATCCCGACGCTCAGCCTGAAATCCAAGCTCTAGCTAATAAAATGAAAGCCGCCTATGATGCGAGTCAACCGCAGCAATTAGCCGCAGGTGAATGGCATTTACCACTAATTAAACAAGAAGATATTGACGAGATTAGTGATATTAACGAATTAGTCAAAGTGGCGGTAGGACGCTGTGCGAGAGTCAGTTATCTCAATCATGATGGTGTGCGTAGTCTCGCCGATGATGTGAAACTACACGATCGCTTGTTAACTTCTAAACCTGCTCATCTATCTCCCTTTGAGCATGTAGCAAGTGCCCTTCCTAATTCTGAAAAACGCGCCAATTTTACAGGTTTCCAATCCTATCGATTCGATCTAGAACGCAATCGGCTTAGTAAATAAACACCAAAATTATTCATCATGTCTCGTCCTAAGATAGCTAAATCTGGTAATAAAGGATTTTCCCGATCGCCAGTATCCACTAGGTTAAGCGCTTGCTTGATTGTTAAAAACGAGGAGCAGCGCTTACCAAAATGCTTGGATAGTCTACGATCGCTTGCCGATGAAATTATTATCGTCGATACAGGATCGAGCGATCGCACCGTTGCCATTGCCAAAAAATATCAGGCACGAGTATTTCACTTTGAGTGGCATGATGATTTCTCACAGGCGCGGAACTATGCGATCGCACAGGCTAAGGGTAAATGGATATTAGTCATCGATGCCGATGAAGCTTTGGAGCGAAGCGCGTTCGATACTTTGCAAGAGGTAATGCAACGAGATGATTGTTTAGCAGTCAACCTTTTACGATTGGAAATCAACGCAAAGCAAGCACCCTATTCCCTAGTTTTACGACTGTTTCGCAATCATCCTGCGATTACATTTACAGGCATCTATCATGAATCCATCGATCGCTCGGTGGTATCTTTGCAAGCGCAAGATCCTCATTGGCAAGTGCTAAATGTAGAAGTTCCAGTTTTACTGCATTACGGTTATATGGATAGTGAGATCCAACTTAAGCATAAGTATGAGTTTGCAAAACAGTTGATGCACAAGCATTTGGGAGCATTTCCTAATGATAGTTATATGCTCAATAAGTTGGGGGCTTTGTACATCAGCAGTAATGAAGATCGAGATCGCAATTTGGGTATTTCTCTATTGCAAAAGGGCTTGTTATTAATTGATGATAACGATCGGCAGAACTTAACTAGCTGTGAGATTTATTACCATTTGGGGCTTGCCTATCATCAAAATGAAGATTGGGAATTAGCGAAACAAGCTTATAACCAAGTAATAAATCTAGATGTTCCGAACCTTGTAAAATTATCTGCTTATCTTAATTTAGGAAATATCTATCAAGAGCTTAATCAAAAGGAAGCGATCGCCTACTATGAAAAAGTGACTCAAATCGCTCCCAATTTTGCCCAAGGACATTTTAATTACGGAATTGCGCTCAAAACATCAGGACGTTTTACTGAAGCGATCGCGGCTTACCAAAAAGCAATTGCTCTTGATCCTAACTATGCTGATGCTCATCAAAATTTGGGTGTGGTGCTAATGAAAGTAGGCTATTTCCCAGAGGCGCTTGACTCTTTTACAAGGGCAATCCAACTCCATGAGCAACAACACAATTATGAAACTGCGGAAATATTGCGATCGGCATTAAAAGAATTCACGTAAGGAAAAAACACACGTAAGGGCAATTCATGAATTGCCCCTACGTGTGTTTTGTAAAGATTTGATTTGCTCACCAAGATTTTTCGCTAAAATGGCGCGATTGGGACAGACAGAAACTCCTGCATTGCGTAAAGCCTCAGCAGCCCATGTATTGCAGTTAAATGCCGAGAAATATCTCGGCACAGCCGCATAGAAGTTACTCACTCCATATTGACCTTTGCCGATCGCCGCTAAGCGATCGCCTTTCTCATTGACCGCAAAGGTCTGCTTCACATAAGCAAATAAATTTTGAAATCCTGCTTCCGACAACTCTATCGGCAAAATAGGAAACTTAAAAAGCTTCTCAGGTGATTCTGCAAAACTTGCCACATGCATCACGCTATCCGACGGAATAAAAACAGCCCGAAGCATCGAAGGAATAGATTTGTCGCCAGCAAAATAAAACTGGCGATCGCCCCATCCCACTTCCACATAGGGAGCATCTTTCCATTCTTCCGCACCAAAGGATTCTCCTGACCTTTGCTCCCATGCTAAGCCCGAATGCCAATCATGTTGCACAAAATAAATTGTGCGAGTTTTTACGTTTGGTGTAGGGGGAAATAGACCCGCAATTGGACTAGGACAATAGAGGAAATAACTGGCGATCGCGATAAAAATCCCCAGTAATATTCCTAGAAATATTGCAATTTTCTGTTTGAGGGTCACTGTAATAGAACAAATATTTTAGTAGACAAGGGGCTTAATCTCCTTGTCTATTTCAACTAATTACGAAGATCGGCGATCGCACTGAGAGCGACATTAGCGATCGCTTGATCGGTTGCTTTAGGCAAATGGTAATACTTACCACCACCTGCGGCGGCAAGCTCTTTGGCAAATCCAGTAGATACGAATTTGTTTTCCGTATCAATCACCAACAGCCCCAAATTTAAAGCCCGAATCTTGCGACAAATATCGATCAATTCGGCTTTGATATCAGGCTTGTTTTCAGGATCGATCGGTTCACCCATCGATCGCGCCAGTGGCACATTGCCTCGTCCATCTGTAATCGCCACAATCGTCACCGAACCAACATCACCAGACTGTCGAGCATTTATCGCTACCCGCACCGCCTGAGTCAAGCCATGTGCTAGCGGCGAACCACCTCCACAAGGCATCGTATCGAGACGACGACGCGCCGCCTCAATGGAACGGGTGGGCGGTAACAATACATCGGCTTTTTCGCCTCGAAAAGGAATCAGCGAAATTTGGTCGCGGTTTTGATAGCTATCGGTCAACATACGCAAAGCTGCACCCTTAGCCGATTGCATCCGATTTAATGCCATCGAGCCAGATGCATCTACCAAGAAAATTGTCAGCGCTCCCGCCTTACGTGCTAACTTTTTCGCTCTGATATCCACATCCTCAACGATCACTTTGCGATGGGGTTGACGCAATCTTCGCGCTTTTTGATAGGGAGCCGAAGCGCGGAGGGTGGCATCTACCGCAATGCGATCGCTCTTTCCTTGAGGTAAAACTGGCTTGATATAGCGACCACGCTCTTGAGAATAAATCAGGTTGCGCGTACCCGAGCGTCCCTGCTTTTGCATCGACTGAGCAAAGAAAAGAACTTCAGGATCGAGAATTACACCTTCTGGATCGAAGACAAACTCTTCAGGAATTTCAGGAGATTCATCTTCCTGCTCTCGATCTTGTTCTTGATCCTCTTGATTATCATCCTGCTCCTGTTCTCCATCATCATTGGGAGGGGGAGGAGGCGCTTGTTGTTGCTGTTGTTGTTCGGGTTGCTGTTGTTGCTCAGGAGAAAGAGGCGATCGCGGTACGATTACCAATTCCACTGCTTGACGCAGATCGTCAGCGTTAACTTGAGTGCGACTTTCCAACGCCGCCGCCGCCTTAGCTACCCGCAAAGCAAATAACTCAGCACGATGTCCCTGCACTCCACCCCGCACAGCTTCCGCAACTAAGTATTGAATCTGCGCCCTAGAAATGGTCACATCAGTAAGCCATTCTCTCGCCAAAATAATCTGTGTCCGCAGATCGTCAATATCCGAGTCATAACCACTCAAAAATGCTTCAGGAGAATTGGCATAGCCCAATACCATATCCACTGCTTCCACTCGCTGATCGAGAGAGAGAACTCCATCAGCCGAAAGATTAATCGCAATCCGATCCATCAGATGTTCGCCTAAAATGCCTTCTTCAGGGTTATAGGTGGCAATCAACAAAGGTTGACAAGGATGTTGATAGCTGATGCCTTCGCGTTCGACTTGGTTATAGCCTGTAGAGAGAACGGAAAGTAGTAGATTAGAAATCTGAGGATCGAGGAGATTGATTTCGTCAATATAGAGAACACCACGATGGGCTTCTGCTAAAATCCCTGGTTGAAATACGGTTTGACCTTCGCGCACCGAACGACTCACATCCACCGAACCAATCAGCCGATCTTCGGTAATTCCCAACGGGATTTGGATGAATGGTGCAGGAATAACTTTGGTGGCAATTTCGCTCTTATCTTTATCCTTCATTGCCTTGACCAGCGCATCGTCCCATGTGTCGGGCTTAGTTGGATCGCAGTTACTAAGAGACTCAACGGCAACTTCGATGGGAGGCAATAGGGCGTGAATCCCGCGAGCAAGGACGGATTTGGCAGTGCCGCGTCTACCTGCGAGGGCAATACCACCAATGCAAGGATCGATCGCTGCTAACAGTAAAGCGGTTTTAATCGCTTCTTGACCGACTACTGCTGCTAGAGGAAATGTGATAGGAGTGTAGGAGGTGTTTGTGGTTGGGTTGACAGGCGGCGAAAAGACCATGCGATCGAGTTATAGGTTAGAAAATATAAAAATTTTAGGAAATGAAATTTTAAGCTTCGAGTTAATTATAGACTAAGGTATTCGAGTAATGTAATTTAAAGAAAACAACACACAAATAGCCTCTCTTGGCTAAGTCTGAGATAAGTACAAGGATCTATCAAAAGCGAATTTCTGTCTTTGTTGTTACCCCCCAATATTATGCTTACACGTCTGAAAGTATCTGGATTTAAAAATCTAATAGATGTAGATATCCGATTTTCTCCATTTACTTGTATTGCTGGTGCTAATGGCGTAGGAAAGTCAAATCTCTTTGATGCTATTCAATTTTTGAGTGCTTTAAGCGATCGCTCATTGATAGAGGCTGCACGTTCAGTCAGAGCTTATGATGTACGAAGTATTTTTCATCATGTGGGAGATGAATATGATACAGAAATGAGTTTTGAGGCAGAAATGATCATACCCAGTCAAGGTATAGATGACCTAGGACAAGAGGCAAAAGCCAGTAGTACGCTTCTCCGCTATACCTTAATTATTGCGTATCGTTCTGAACAGAGCTTTTCTAAGTCTTTAGGCTCTCTGGAAATTCTTAAGGAAGAACTTGTCAGTTTTAATAAATCTGATATCTCCAAAAATCTTATTTTTGATTACTCTAAGCAATGGATTGATTCTCTGTTTATAACCAGACTGCATGGGAAATACATCTCTACAGAGGGAGAAAAAAATGATGCTGATAGAACAATTAAACTGCATCAAGATATCAGTCAAGATAAAAGTGAGGGGGAGGGGATAAGAAGATTTTTAGCAAGAAATTTACCAAGAACTCTTCTTTCGGAGTCAAATGCTTTTGAAAGTCCAACAGCAATATTAGTAAGACGAGAAATGCAATCATGGCGTGTTTTAGAACTTGATCCTTCCTGCATAAGAAAATCTGACAATTTTATGTCTGAAACAATAATGGACAGTCAAGGCTCTCATCTACCTTCTACTTTATATCGTCTTGCTACATTTTATGGAGAAGAAAATCTAGATAAAGAGTCTATAGAAGCATCCGAACAACAAGTTTATTCTCAAGTTGCCAATATCTTGTCTGAGTTAATTAGTGATGTTAAGAGTGTCAGTATAGATCGGGATGAAAAACGGCAACTTCTAACTTTATTTGTTCAAGATCATTATGGTACATCTCATTCTGCTATAGCCTTAAGTGAAGGAACATTAAGATTTCTTGTGTTAGCTGTACTTACTCTGGATCCTGAAACTCAAGGATTGATATGCTTAGAAGAACCTGAAAACGGCATTCATCCTGAACGTATACCTGCAATTTTAAAACTTTTACAAAGTATTTCTACAGATGTAAATGAGCCAGTTGACATAGACAATCCTCTTCGTCAAGTCATAATTAATACTCATTCTCCTGCGGTTGTACTGCAAGTTCCAGATGAAAGCCTTGTTATTGCAGACTTAAAAGAGATAGTTAAGGAGAACAAACGATATAAGGGAGTTAGATTTAGCTGTTTAGAGAACACTTGGCGGACTAAAGATAAGTTAGCTAGTATTATTCCAAAAGGGCGATTGCTTGGTTATCTCAATCCAGTAGCTTCTAATGAAGAGATAGATATCTATAGTAATGGGAATTTTAAGCCTAAATCCAAGAAAAAAACTAGAGTAGTTGATAGGTCTGACATACAGCCATATATTACTGGGATTATGGAGGATATCCTACTAGAGTCATGAACGATTTTAAATTCACATTAATTGCAGATGGACGTACCGATGACGCTTTAATACCAATTCTGACTTGGCTTTTAATGAATTTAGGAGTGAAAGTCGGAATCCAACCGCAATTGCCAATTTTAGGGAATTTACGAAACCCTCCTAAGAAGCTACAAGATAAAATCGCGATCGCTCTAGATTTATTTCCATGTAATATTTTGTTTATCCACCGAGATGCTGAATCTGATGAAACTCCCATTGAGACTCGTACAAAAGAAATTCGCAAGGCAGAAAAGCTTGTTAAAAAATCATTGCCGCCGATAGTCTGCGTGATTCCTATTAAGATGATTGAATCTTGGCTTCTTTTTAATGAAGATGCAATTCGGAAAGTCGTAGGAAATCCAAATGGTAAGTAGGAATTGGATTTGCCAAAATTTTCTGAAATCGAACAAATATCTGATCCGAAAGAAAGACTAGAAAAGCTTCTAATTGATGCAAGTTTTCCACGTAGACGTGGCAAAAAAGTTAATATTCCTTCCAACTATTGCGTTAGAGTCGCTGAGATGATCGATGATTTTGAGCCCCTAAGAAATTTGTCTGCCTTTCAGGAACTGGAAAAAGCATTGAGAAACACTTTAAACGATCATTTTCCTGATTTACTCAGTTGATAACTTAGCCAAGCAAAATAAAACTACCTGAATACTCAAACCCTTGCTGTCGCGGCATATCCCAATGAGTCGAGATGATGTTGAAATTAGGCGATCGCAAATTATAAATATTTGCCTCTAAAAAACTAATATTTTTATTAAAATAATTGCTTTTAACATTTTTAACAAAAATTTTAGATTTTGCTTCAATGGAAAGCGCTTTGAGTTGTGCTAGTGAGTCCAAAAATATGGCACATTAATGGATCGCATCAGAATTGCAAACTACGTCTAGATAAACGAAGTTAAATTTAATGACATTAAAAGTTGGAATTTTAGGATTTGGTGGATTGGGTCAGGCAGCGGCGAAGCTTTTAAGCGCAAAGCAAGAAATGCAACTAGTTGTAGCCGCCGATAAAGAAGGATTTGCCTACGATCGCAATGGACTAAATGCATCAGAAGCGATCGCTACCTATCAGAGCAAAGGTTCACTCGGTTATCTCGAAGGATCGGGCATTCT
The DNA here is from genome assembly GCA_903819605.1 of uncultured cyanobacterium. Taxonomy (GTDB): domain Bacteria; phylum Cyanobacteriota; class Cyanobacteriia; order Pseudanabaenales; family Pseudanabaenaceae; genus Pseudanabaena. Next base: position 14,887 of record CAIJEA010000526.1, read on the forward strand.
TACTCACGACAGTATTGCTGAGGCGATCGCTAAGGCAAAAGATGTTGATGGCTATTTCTTAGCATTACCAAACTTGCCCAATACCTTTATGGCAAGCGTTGCCAAGCAATTTATCGCTTCAGGATGGAAAGGCGTACTAGTGGACGCGATCAAGCGTACTAGCGCTGTCGAGCAAATGATTGCCCTTGCCCCTGAACTTGAAGCCGCAGGAATCACCTATATGTCTGGCTGTGGTGCAACCCCAGGATTATTGACGGCGGCGGCGGCGATCGCGGCTCAGAGTTTTGCTGAAGTTCACAAGGTCGAGATTACCTTCGGAGTCGGTATTGCTAACTGGAACGCATACCGCGCTACTATCCGCGAAGATATTGCTCACATGTCAGGCTATACCGTTGATATGGCTCAAGCCATGACCGATGCAGAAGTGGAAGCATTGCTCGAAAAGACCAATGGTTTAATTACACTCGAGAATATGGAACATGCTGATGACATCATGCTAGAGAGCATCGGTATCTGCGATCGCGATCGGGTCACTGTTGGCGGCGTAGTTGATACTCGCAATCCTAAAAAGCCCCTCAGCACAAATATGAAGCTAACAGGACGCACTTTTGAAGGCAAAATCTCCACCCACACTTTCACCCTTGGTGATGAAACCAGCATGGCGGCAAATGTTTGCGGTCCAGCCTTTGGATATCTCAAAGCTGGCAAACAGTTCCATCAACGCGGTATTTACGGTCTAATGACCGCCGCTGAAGTGATGCCTGCCTTTGTACGTTAAGAGCATTGAAATAAGCCGTGCAAAGCACGGCTTATTTCAATGCTGGGTTTTGAATTGTGCCCATAAATAGAATCGTGCCAGTTTCTCGATCGCTAATCGTAAAGAAAAATGGGCGATCGACAATCATTTTAAATTCTGCGGAAACACCTCCTCCCCAAACAACTCCGACTAAAGTAACAGATGCGGCTTCAGTACCTTCTTCATTTACTCAGTCCTGATCAAATACTTTACCAAGAGATGCAGGCGGAGTTGTTCTAACCATATTTAATATTGCCTGTTTAAGCGATCGCGGTAGTGCTGATAACAATCTATCAAGCCACTCTCCTGAAGTCAGCGCTAACATCAAAATCATTAACACAAAGGGAGCAGTATTAAATACTTGAGTCGGCACATCGGGGATAGAACTTTGAGCCACGCTAGCAAGTGACTGTAAAATTCCGAATAGGTATGCTCCCAAGGCGACTCGTATAGGATTCCATCCACCAAAAATCACGATCGCTAATGCAATCCATCCATAGCCTGCGGTATGGCGATGACTCCATCCTGCTTTGAAGTCTAAAGAAAAAGCAGCTCCCGCAATTCCCATTAACGCACCACCGATGATTGTATAGATATAGCGCCTCTGGATCACATTTGTGCCTCTAGCAAAGGCAGCAGCAGGTTGCTCACCTACTGTTCGCAATATCAAGCCTCCCTGAGTACGATAAAAATAGAACCATGAAGATAAGATCAATAGGTAGCTGCTATAAACCAATAGATCGCTCTGAAATAGAAGTTTCCCCAAAATTGGAATATTTTCTAAAATCGGAATTTTGAAACTAGGAACGGTAATTCCTTCAACGCGAACAATCGGATTCCCCAAAAAAGAAGATAAATCGCCACACATTAGCGCTAGAACAAATCCGATCGATATTTGGGATTGTTTGAGGGTAATCGCTCCAAAGGCAACAATTAAGGCGATCGCTGCGCCAACAAAGGCGGCGGCGGCAAAGCCTAAAATCAAACTATTTGAGAACTTTGCAACTGCAAATCCTGTCATCGCTGACATCAAAATCGTCCCTTCCGCAGATAAATTGATTACCCCTGCACGTTCAGTAATAGTTTCGCCAATGCTCGCAAAAATTAGCGGTGTAGAAGTAGCGATCGCCGTCGCCAGAATCGTAATGATATCCATGATGTTATGCGGTGATTGGGCAATAGTAATTTAGTGTTGTGGGCATCGACTGCGCTTAGCCAGATTAGATTTGCAGTTAAAAAGCGATCGCTTAACCATCATTAACTTGCGGGGTTAGCGAAGTCCAAGACTTCGCTAACCCTTCACCGAGAATAGCGAATAATAGCAATGCGCCCTGAATAATTCCAGAAAGTGATGAATCTAAACTTAGAGATAGCGGCAATTCTAGACTGCCTACATTTAGCGAACTAAAAAGAAAAGCGATCGGCAAAATTAGGAAGGCATTGTAGTTGACTAGCATCACAACTAGAAGCGCCAGAAACCCTAAATTACTAGAAATATTTGGTATGAGACGATGAAATACTGCAACAACCTGCAAAGAACCTGCAAGCCCAGCTAATGCTCCACAAATTGCAAAACTGCTTAACATTTGGGCGATCGCGGGAATTCCCAAAACATAGGCAGCTCGTAAGTTATTGCCAACAGCTTTAAGCTTCAACCCATAGTAGGTGGCCTTGATGGCGATCGCTGTCAAAATCAAGGCGAAAATAGCGATCACTAAAGCAATTGGGCTAAAGTCAGTATTCCCTAAAGTTGGTAAAGAGAGAGAGTCACTAAATGGCTCAGTCCCACTCATCGAAGCAACTCCTGAACGTTTCCAAGGGCCAAATACTAAATAAAGAGATAGCCCCTGAGCCATAAAGTTCATCCCCAAGCCAGCAAAGATTTCGCTAACTTTGCCATAAATATTTAACAGTCCCGCTAGTAGACCCCATAGTCCTCCACCTAAAATGCCAAATAACATCGCAAGGACAATGGCGATCGCAGGTGGAAATCCTTCGGGAATATTTCTTAGCAGAAGAGTTGAGGCGATCGCCCCAGCAATAATCTGACCCTCGATCCCTAAATTGTACAAGCCAGCAGTGAAGGTAAAAATTAGTCCACAGGCGGCAAGCAATAGCGGACATAGTGTAGAAATAACTCTGGCACAGCGATCGCTACTTCCAAAAGCTCCATTCCACATTCCCGCTGCGACTTGGATGGGCGAACCACCTGACAGCAAAACTACTCCAGCAATAAATAGTAGAGCCACAACAAAAGCACCAATCCGAAAATAAGTAACTTTTGGAAAACTTTTCAGGATTTGCAAACTATTCAAATTTGCCTCCGATCGCTTGACCTAGCTTATCTACGGTTAAGGTTTTAGCGTCCATGGGTTGCGACACTCTACCTCCACTAAAAACCAGAATGCGATCGCTATACTGCAAAATTTCGTCGAGATCGGAAGAAACAAAAAAAATCATCATTCCTCTTTCACAGCGTTCTATCATCTGCTTCCAAATCCATAATGTTGATTCAATATCTAGCCCCCTTGTCGGTTGCTCCATTAATAGCAAACTCAAGTAATCTGGCAAAAGGGCAATTTGTGTTCGCTGCTGATTACCACCTGATAGCTTCTCGACTTTGCTTGAGGGCTTACCCCGAATATTGAAAGTATTGATGGCATGTTCCGTAATTTTGCGCGTGCCACTCCAATTTATAAAAAATCCAGAATTAGACTGTCGTAACATGAAATGCTCATGGATTGTTAATCCTCTAATTAATCCATCCTGTAAGCGATCGGCTGGCAAATAGCCAATCCCCGCCTTACGAAAATTACGATAGGCTCGATGGGTCATATCCATATTATTGATGCGAATCGAACCAGATTTTGGTTTTAGCAATCCCGCACAGGCAAGCAAAAGCAATTGTTGTCCATTCCCTTCTAAACCCGCTAGTCCAATAATTTCTCCAGAGGCGACTGTCAATTTGTCGATTTGCAAACTCAAGCGATCGCCTTCAATATTCAGATTATTAATTGTCAGAGCAGTTTCAGTTTTATCTATAGCAATTTCATGCTTTGCAGGGATCGCAAGCTCTCTCCCAAACATCATCTCTACCAATGAAGCTGCTAGCTCGGCTGATTCCCGTCCCTTTACTTCAGCCTCTCCAACTACCTGCCCCTGCCGCATAACCATTAAGCGATCGCAAAGTTCTTCCACGTCCTCTAATTTGTGAGAAACGAAAATTATCGATTTACCATCCAACGCAAGTTGCTTTACTGCGGCAAATAAAGCTGTTTTCTGAGAAGCCGAAATACCTGTAGTTGGCTCATCAAGAATTAATGTCTGAACTCCAAGAGACAAAAGCCTCAATATCTCTAACTGTTGTCGCTCCCCGACGGTGAGATTTGCGAGGCGATCGTTTGGATGTAAATCAAAGCCAAAGGTTACAGATAACTGTCGAAGTTCTTTAATTAACAAAGAGCGACTTGTATTGCTCTTAATTCTTCTCTTGCTCAGAGTACTTCTACCAGCCATAAAATTATCTAGTACTGATAGAGAAGGAAAATCTAATGGATCTTGATGTAGCATCCCTACGCCAGCACGAATAGCATCCGCAGGAGTTTGAATATTTACCTCAATTCCATTTAACAGAATCTTACCAGAATCTTTGGTGATAAAGCCACTCAGAATTTTTGATAAAGTGCTCTTCCCCGCACCATTTTCACCTAATATCCCATAGATAGTTCCAGCCTCAATAGTTAATGAGATGTCATGATTAGCACGAACATTACCAAAGGATTTACAAATGTGGTTTAGTTCAACTTTCATTTTTAATACCATCAAGTTAGGTGGCGCTTTGCGCCACCTAACATATACTTTTTACTTGCTAGCCCCTTCAATACCTTGGATCAGTTTAGTAAAGTACCAAATCTGTTGTGGAGTTGCGGTCTCGCCATCCTTGAGGAATGGAGTTCCATCTTGATAGTTAAGAGGTCCTTTGTAGAGATTGATCGTGCGATCGCCTAAGCCCTTGATAAATTCAGTCAAAAACTTATCATTTTCTGGAGTCAAAGCTTTACCTTTTTCAAAGCCAACTGCTGAAGTGTCAGGATTATTTAAATCTTTCCAGTTAGGTTCTGCGGAAATAAATTCTCCTGTAAATTTACCATCCCTCGCCTTTTTGATTTGATCGAGATAGGCTGGTCCCCAGTTGTAATAAGGAACACCGACACAAATATCAGGGGCAAGATTACAGCCAGTTTTGAGATCGTAATGTACAAATTTGACCTTCTTTCCAGCTTCGGCTGCTTTTTTTGCCTGTACAGCGACTTCAGGCGTATCAATTCCAGTCATCACCACATCATAGTCACTGTTATAAAAGTCATCAGCAACCTTGGTGGGATCAAGTGTTTGTCCGGGAATATTGAACCAGAAGCCAATCCATACCACTTTAAATTTCAAATCTTCGGGATTCTTTTTGCGATAAGTCTGCCAGCAATATTTAGCGCCCAAATAGCTTGCAGATGCTAATCTACGGGTTTCATCATTAATTAATGGACCCACATAGCCAATTTTACCTGTTTCTGAACTGAGTGCGGCTGAGCAGCCAGCAATCATCTCGCCATATTCAATTTGCGGCATGATGTTGCCTAGGTTTTTCTGATTTTTGAAATTTTTCCCTTCCTTCCAAGCATAGTCACCACTAGCATGGATTACTGAAACATTAGGATATTTCTTCGCAGTTTCTAGAGCATCATCCTTAAAGTCATCAGAATTGAAGATAATCAGCTTAGCCCCTTTGGCAATCAGATCGTCAGCTACCTGAGAAGCTTTTACATTAGGGCGATCGCCTGGGTTGACTTTATCAACATAGTCAAATTGGATACCTGCTTGCTTCTCCATTGCATATTTTGTAGCTTCATAATGGGCTTGATTCCAACCAGAATCATTTTTCGGCCCAACTAAAATCATTGCTGACTTAAATTCTTTTGATGCATCTGGAGCAGTAGCACTAGAGGTCGTAGTGGGTGCGGGAGTGGAGGCTGGAGGAGTTAGATTACTGTTGCAAGCTCCAGACAACATTCCAACAATTGCGGCAACCCAAAGGTACTTGGTAGAAACGACAGAACTAATTCTCTTGATTATTATTCCCATGGATTAATGTAGTTATTTTGTTAGATTTTAATATCGATTTAGTTTTAGAATTAGGACACACTCAATTAACCCTACAATAAATTGTGAGCTAAAAGATTACTCCTACTAAAACGGATTAATTGGAAGTATTCTTTAGGTGCTTTTAGTAGACTTCAGCTTTTTTAGAGAAGAACTTAAGTTTTTAGTTTATTTAAATAAGTTCTAGAAATAATAGGTATTTTGCATCAGTTACTTTAAAACTTGTATAGTCTTTTTACTTCTGTATTTAAGGCGATCGCTTACCAAGCAAAGGTATTACAAATTACAATTTTATAGTAGTAGCCAGTTATGTTAGGACAAAAACAAAACCCAGAAGAGAGTTGCG
>CAIJEA010000527.1 GCA_903819605.1 uncultured cyanobacterium
GTCTTGACGATAATCTTGGCGTTGCTCGGTTCTTTTGTCTTGACGATAATCTTGGCGTTGCTCGGTTCTTTTGTCTTGACGATAATCTTGGCGTTGCTCAGCTCTTTGCTCTGCCGAAGCAATGTTCGGATAAGCAGAAACTGTTCCAAGCAATGTAGCTGACAGCAATACTAGATTTAAAAATTTCATTGTTTAATCCTACTTGTACTGTTATTGTCGATTTTACTTTTTTCTCTATAAAGTAAGTTTTCCCATTTAAAGACAATAAAAGTCGCCTATGAAGTTATACAAAAGTTATAAATTGAATAATTTAAAAAAAGTTTGCTAGCGATCGCCAATCGGGAATAGTTGCTATTTTTTTACGCCCTCGCATACAAAACTTTATAATGAGTTTTTACTAAAGATTGCCCATTGCCGTGCTAAGGATGATGCTGTGCGCCAGTTATTGACTTGGTTAACCGATCGCTTTGGTGAAGATGACCGTAAGGGGCAATTGATTGGTTTACAGTTAACCCATCAGAAAATTGCAGAGCTAATTGGTTCTACTCGCGTTACAGTGACACGGATTATTAACGATTTAGAAAAGATTGGTGTTCTCTCTCGAAAAGGTCGTAAGTTACTATTTCTTGCTGAAGGTAATGAGCATTGGAATTATGAAATTTAATAAGAAGCACCCTTACGGGTGCTTCTTTTCTAGAATCGCAATTAAGCAACTTCAGAGAATGCCCTAGTTTTTAGAGGTTTGATATAGACCTCTTTCTGGGGATATAAACCCAGATAATCAAATCGCTCTCGTTCCAATTTTACAATTAATTTTTGATCGTCTTTCAGAACCAATTCTGCTTGACCTTCCCAACCGAGATTAAAGGCATAGTTGACCGTCGCGGGTGCAAAGTTTGCCGCAGGTTCTGATTGAATGAGCAAATCATGGGGACGCAAAAATACTTGAGTGTGATCGGCAACTTCTAAATGTGGGAAGTGGCGATTGGCACTGGAAATAATATTGGTTTCACCGATAAAGCGCATCACAAATTCCGAAGCAGGACTATCGTAAATTTCGGCAGGCGTACCAATCTGCTCAACCTTGCCATTATTCATAATCACCACGCGATCGGCAACTTCCATTGCTTCTTCTTGATCGTGGGTGACAAATATTGTCGTCACATGAACTTGATCATGAAGGCTTCGCAACCATGTGCGTAGTTCCTTGCGGACTTTCGCATCCAATGCGCCGAAAGGTTCATCTAATAATAGAGTTTTGGGCTGTGCGGCTAGGGATCTCGCAAGGGCAACTCGTTGTCGCTGACCACCTGATAGCTGCGATGGATAGCGATCGCCTAAGCCCTTAAGTTGAATCAATTCTAGAAGTTCATCAACTTTCTGTTTTACTTGAGATTTAGGAACTTTGCGAATATTTAAACCAAAAGCAATGTTTTGGCGAATGGTTAAGTGCTTAAACAACGCATAGTGTTGGAATACAAAGCCAATTTGACGTTGTTGGACGGAACGATAAGTTGCATTTTCATTTTCAATCCATACCTGACCGTGATCGGGTGTTTCTAAACCCGCCATAATCCTTAATAATGTGGATTTACCTGAACCTGAGGGACCAAGTAGCGCCACTAGTGAATCACTTTCCACTTCCAAACTAACGCGATCAACTGCCTGAAAATCACCAAATCTCTTAGAAATATCTTGAACTAGAATGCTCATGGAACCTCACAGCCTCAAAACTATGTAACTGAATTCATTAAGTCACTGAAAATAGTTTTAACATTAAAAATACGCTATGTCTATGTAATTACCGTAGATCTACAGTAAACTACAGTTAATTAACTAACTATGCCCCTGACTGAGAGCGAAACTGTGAATGATTTGCGATCGCCTAACACCCAAATTAATAGCCAAATTAACCGTCAAGCTAATCGTAAAAATGCTGATTTTGTGATGTTTCGACTAGTAGCGGTGCTGATTTTATGTACAGTTTTTGTCTGTTGTTTTTTTGTGGTTGTCAATGCAGGTGAGCGCGGCGTGTTAATGCAATTTGGTAAAGTGCAATCGCAAATTCTGGATGAGGGGATTCATCCGATTTTGCCGATCGCCCAGACTGTAAAAAAGTTAAGCGTGCGCGTGCAGAAACAAGAGATTTCCGCCGAGGCATCTTCTAAGGATTTGCAGGAAGTCTTTACCGATGTGGCGCTCAATTGGCACATTATTCCTGAGCAAGCAAATGTGATCTTTCAGCAAATCGGCGATCAGATGGCGATTATTGATCGCATTATCGATCCTGCGGTGGAAGAGGTTCTCAAAGCGGTGATGGCGGAATATACAGCCGAAGAAATCATTACGAAACGGGGAAGCGTGAAGAATGAAGTGGACAAGTTATTAACTTCACGGCTGGCTGGCTATCATATTGCCGTTGATGATATTTCGCTAGTGCATGTGCATTTTTCTAAGCGATTTAGTGATGCGGTGGAATCTAAGCAGATAGCCGAACAAGATGCTAAACGTGCGGATTTTATTGCGCTCAAAGCGATTAAAGAAGCAGAGGCGCAGGTCAATCTCGCACGAGGAGAGGGAGAATCGCAAAGGATTTTGCGAGAGACTTTATCTCCTGAACTTTTGCAGAAACAAGCGATCGATAAATGGAATGGAAATTTGCCTCTAGTTGTTGGCGATCGCAATACTAAAGTATTAGATATTAATCGTTTGATTGAAAGCGTTGCCATCAAAAAGTAAAAGTTGTGAGTTGTGAGTTTGTCTTA
>CAIJEA010000528.1 GCA_903819605.1 uncultured cyanobacterium
ATTTCTTGGAACGACTAGAGCCTTATGGATTAACTCCATTTCACTATTTGGTTTTATGCTGTTTGTGGGAAGAAGATGGGCTTTCAACAACTGGCATCGCAGATAAGCTCAAGCAACTGGGAGCAACGTTAACTGGAGTGGTCGATCGAATGGAAGAGCGTCAACTAGTTGCAAGAGAACGTAACCTAAGTGATCGCCGAGTTGTGCAAATCTGGCTTACCGAAGAAGGGAAAAAGCTTATGAAAGTCTTACCACCTATCGGAGCTGTAACAATTGAGAAAGCAACTCAAGATATCTCAATTGCCGAACAGGAAATGGTTACGAAGATATTGGATCGAATCATTCAGAATCTGACCTGAAAATTTTAACCCTCAAAGATTGACAGGTCGATAATTACTTAGTATGTTGATAGTTAACATGCTAAGTAATTATCGACGAGAGAAAAAAAGAGATGCCCAAATTGAGTGTCAAGCAAAAAAAACTGGTTGTTGTCAGCACATATTATTTTTGCAAGCCTTTGGACGGGAGCCGTCCTTAGTATGTTTTTTCTGTCTTTCAAAAATACAAATTGAACTAACGCACAGGCTCTTTACACGCTTAATTCAACAATTAATCTGCTCGATGACTATATCGTGATTCCTTCTGCGATTGGTTCAGTTATCACAGCCACATTTCTTTGCTGGATGACTAATTATGGATTTACTAAATTTTATTGGGTGATTGCAAAATGGATTATCACAACTGGGTTGATTATTTTTGGGACTTTTTGGCTTTTTCCTTGGGGAAATGTTGCTGAGAATATTTCATTGGAGGAGGGGTTGCAATCTTTCCGCAACTCTATATATTCTTTCGATGCTCAGGGCGTTTTGATTGGAACTGTAATTCAAGTTGTTTTTCTCATATTCATTATTAGTATCTCAGTTTTAAAGCCTTGGGGAAGAAGACCGCTTAAAGAGCAAAAACAAGTCATTACTGATTAGCCGATTAGTTGCGATCGCCTTCAGAAACCCTTGTAATAGATAGATAATTGAGGCGATCGCCTATAAATCATTACTAAAATTACTACTAGCGATCGCCATCAAATCTTTTCTCAGATAAACTATCTGAAGTTGTACCTCATATTAAACGAAACTCCACCAACACGATTTACAATTTCGCTGCCCTCAATCCTAACAAATCCCGTCCGTTGGTATAATCTCACAACTGGATTATCCTCACGAACATTGAGACATATAGCAGGAAATAAATCTTGAGCTTTTTCTAAAATAGCCTTCAACAATTTACTGCCAACTCCTTTACCTCGATATTCTGGCAATACCGCCATTGCTAGTTCTGGAACGTCAGCATCAATATAACCAAAGCCTTGATCGCTTCCCGACCACAACCGCAGCCAAACTGCCCCAATTGGTTCGTTGTCTACAAATGCAACAGAACCGATATCGCCTTCTCTTCCCCAATCCTGTGCATAGCGGCAAAGATAAGGCTGTTTTTGAACAGCTTCAATCGAACTTTCATGGGCTGCATACATCAGCATCGTCCACACTATCGATTCATCTTCAGCAGTCAAATCTCGGATATGGTATGAGAACATATTTTTAGCACAACATTTACATTGAAATATTCTGATTGAATCACAAGAGTTTTTTTGATCCTAGAGATACTCCAAAAATCCGCGATCGCGCCTTACAAACTTGAGAAGATAATTGTTGAGGCGAATCGCCATCTAAAATATATCAAATAGTCAAAAAATTATAATATATGATAGTTAGGAGAAAAGAGAAAAGTATGGATTCATCTTCCTCAAAGCGTTTCAATTCCATCGCAAGTGGCTATGCCACAAGCGAGGTTCATTCAGGCAGCCCAACCCTCGATCGGTTGCATGAACTTCTGCCTCCTGTGGATTCAGTTTGTGATATAGCTAGTGGTGCTGGGCATACGGGGCTTGGATTTGCTGGTATCGCTTCTCAAATCGTTGCAGTTGATCCCGCGCCAAATATGCTTGCTCAAGTACAGCGTCTTGCGAAGGAACGCAATATTACCGTCGAGACAATCGAGGCATTTGCAGAATCAATACCTCTAGCATCAGCGACATTCGACCTTGTGACTTGCCGTCTGGCTGCACATCATTTTTCTGATCTACCCAAAGCCATGACTGAAATGGTTCGCCTAACCAAACTAGGCGGCTACATAGCCATTATCGATATGGAAGGCAACGAAAACCCTATTCTTGATACGCTCAATCACGAAATTGAAGTACTCCATGACCCGACTCATGTACGTTCTTATACGGCAAAGTATTGGCGAGAGCTTTTTGTGGAAAATGGGTTAGAAATTGAAACATGTGAGAACTGCTACTGGGAAATTCCCGATGGTCTGACAGTTAAGCGTTGGTGCGAGTTGGGCGATTCTGGGGAGGAAGCTTTTCATGCCATCCAAGATCGGCTGGCATCAGCATCTTCGGAAGATTTGTCTCAACTTGAGATTACACGGGATGCAGACGGAGGTTTCCGTCTGCCTATTAGGACGCTACTTATTCTTGGACGCAAATCTTATAAATCCCGTGCCTAACATGACACTGCATCGGTGAGCTTTATCGTTATATGTAACCGATAAGTCTGTTGAAGTTGTCTGTTTTTAGCCTAAATTAGGCAAGCAAAAATGTTTGGCTTCTTTGTTGAATTCTGAGAAGTTATCAGCGATCGCGGTTTTATAAATGATAAAGGTTGATCGCCTAAAAATCACGACTCACAGTTATAGCGATCGCAAAGTTAAGAAATTGATAGGTCTGATGTTACGTGGAACGATTTAACTGTAAGTTACTGCTAGAGACTTCACCTTCAACGATTTCTGAGTAGTGCTTTGCGCTGCGTTCTACTTTTGCAAATTTAGGAAATACCCGTATCAGGATCTTTTCATAAAACAACACGAAAGGAAAGTACCTATTGATAACGCAAACCACGAATATACCGCTCTATAATGGGTCTATCTGGTGGACTAAAATCCTTTGGTAATTCACTCAACTTAAAGAAACGTATTTCATTCGCCTCATCATGATCTGCTTTTAATTTTCCTTTAAACTGTCGTGCTATGTAAACTGCTACTACATTAGCCACAATGTCCCGATTTGGATACTCATAAATGAGTTCTTGTCCCGAAAACAAGTCAAACCACTCTAGCTCATCTAGTTCTAGACCCGTCTCTTCAAAGGTTTCACGCTTCGCAGTTTCCTCAACAGATTCACCAACTTCCATGCTGCCACCAATCAGACCCCACTGCTGATTGTCTTTACGGTGCTGAAGCAATATATCACCTTGCTGATCAAAAATTAGAACGACTGCTCCAAGAATGATCAAAGGACGATGCCCAACCAGTAAACGAAGTTCTCGAACGTAGCTCATCTATAGTTTACCTATTCCAATTACTACTGAATAACCCCAGTTTAACCCGATTGCTTCTTTGAGATTTTCAGCTATTCACTAAAATATTGAACTATTTAATTAGGGCTGTGGCAAATTTAGAACAATGCCAGCAACAGGAGCTCTTACTAACACTCGTTTCACCGCAGGGCGTTGAAGATCTAAAGATTTATAGGATTTTGTCTCAAATTGCGTGTTTTTGTATTGAGTGGTTCAGGTTTATATAGCTAAATAATGCACGAATGATTCTGTCTATTACACCGATTTAGGTGATTAAGCAGAAAGTTTCTGTCTAATCACCTAAATCGGGATCTTAGGCAAAAACTTTCTGTATAACATCCCATTTGGGACATATAGACTGAAACTCAAGTTTCAGCCTATATGTCCTATAGTCAGATTAGACGGAAACTTTCCATCTAATACATAGTTAGCTGGCTCTGTTTCTAGTAGTTGAGCGGTAAGTTTGAAGATTATCCCTAAAAGTGCATGAAGGCTGTGTGGTGTAGCTTAGTAAAGGGATTCAGCGATCAGTAGTATTTGAGCACAAATTGTGAGGGAGTCCATGCAGAATGTTTGGTTACGTCCAATTACGTTAGAAGATGCAGGCTCAGTTCAGCGTTACGCCTCGGACGAAAGACTTGCTGCAACTTGTAACGTCCCGCATCCATATCCATCAAACGGGGGGCAGCAATTTGCCGAACGCTCTGTTCGCGCGCGTGAACAGAGACAACGTTTTCCTCATGCGATCATTTGTGATGGGCAGTTTGTTGGCGTGATTGGAATCAATTTGCCAGACTTTGCAAACCTTACCGCAGAGGTAGATTATTGGCTAGCTGTTTCTTTTTGGAGTCGTGGCATCATGACTCAAGCAGTCGGTTTAGTTGCTGGGGTAGCATTTCAAGAACTTAATTTTCGATACTTATTCAGCGGCTGCTGGGCTGAAAATCCCGCTTCTTGTCGTGTACTAGAAAAGAATGGCTTTCGTGAAATTGAGAGTGTAATTAATGATGGGCATTTCGGGCAAAAGTTTTTGGGTCAAACAATTCGTCGATTTAGGTTATCTTACGAGGACTGGTTTAACCGTGCCAACTTCAGCTATCAAGTCGATGAAACAGACGAGTAAGAGATCTCGGTTGAGTACCAAAATCATCTGTCACCACTTATCTTGGTCGCTAGTCTGCAAGATATCGGTGGGGAGTAACTGCAAGTTCGCCTGTTGGGATTCAGAGTCAAATATACTTTTTGAGCCAATTGAATAATTTCTCATGACATAAGGCAAGTGCTCCAATCTGACAATGTTCTGCTGCACCATCTTCTGCCGAAAATAGCAGATAGTCCTTTGAGCAAGTGAGCCTGTCAAACAGTTTTTGCCCCTGATTCGGTAAAAGGTTGTCTTCAGCACCATCGATGACAAAAGTTGGACAGGTGACTTGATTTGCGATGTCTTCTAGCGTGAATTGTCTCAATTTAGCAACTGTTTCAGCCGCAGAAGTTGTCCCCATGACGTAAAAGCCGTGTCCTAGCCTTGCCTTTGCTCCGGGGACAGATTCCATAACGTTACCAACAATGAAATCGATCGCGGTATCATCACTATTAGCAATTTTTGATCGCAAATCTGGTGGAAACAATTCAAGAAAGGACTCATACATATCGAACATTCCACCATGAAAAATGCAAGCAGAAAATCGATGGTCATAGGCAGCGGCTCTTATTGCCAATAATCCTCCAAAGCTTTGACCAAACAGAATTAACGATCGAGCATCAACATCGGGACGATCCAAAAGATAATCCACAACAGGTGCGAGCACATTTTCCCAATCGGGACGAAATGACAGTCCTTGTTTGCGAATCACAGATCCCTGTCCTGGACCTGCAAAAGTCAGACAGTGATAACCCTGCATTACTGCTGCTGCGGCTCCGAAGAAATGTAACTCTTCAAGGGTTGAATCGAAGCCAGGGAAAAAGATAATTGTAGGGTGAGGTCGATCGTCTATGGTGCAGCGATAGAAATAACCCGGTAGCGTCGTTTGTTCGTAGGCAATCTCAACCGATTCGATGGGAAGTTCAGAGAGTTTTGCGGCTTTGCGGAAACAGGACTCACTCTGTCTCCAAGTTTCTAAAATGCGCGGATCGCTCGGATTGCTATGGAGAAAGAATTCTGCATTTCGATAGTAATTACTCGCTCGTAAATAGGCTTGACGGGCACTAATGGCGTTTCCGTTGTTCATACTTTGGTCAGCATGGTGTCTTAAGCGATCGCTTGTTTTACACCACTCCGCGCACCACTGTTCATAGTTGCCATCTTCAATTCGGGATGCTGTTGCTAGACATTCACCAATATCAGCCCCACCGTATACGGTATGCCCCATTGTCCGAAGGAGGTTATACGAAAAATTTGGATCTTGAAAAATCATGAGTTTGTCTGAGTACGAAGAGTTGCAAGCAAGATGATCTGATAAAATACGAGCAATGAATCAGATTTTATGGGAAATGGCTCTAGTTCGACAACTCGCATTTCATTGAGTGATTCAAATGCCACGCAAGATCCTCACAAATCCCCGCAAACTCCCGCGACAAGATCGCTCTAAAGTAACCGTCGAGGCAATTTTGACTGCGACGACTCACATTCTGACCGAAGAGGGCTACGACAAAGCCAATACTAATCGGATTGCAGAGGTTGCGGGTGTGAGTGTTGGCTCGCTCTACCAATACTTTCCGAATAAGGAATCTTTGATTGCTGTGCTGGCTGAGCATCACGCAGAAGAAATGGTTCAGTTGGTTGAATCGCATTTGAAGAATTTGTCCAATGCGCCGATACAAGAGGTTTTGCATGAATTAGTGAAAGCTGTAATCTTAGCTCATGCGATTAACCCAGCGCTCCATAAAGTGCTCAATGAGCAAGTTCCTCGTAGCGATCTGATGCGGCAATCTGCTGAAGCAAAAATGGCAGCAATCTTACGTTCTTATTTGGAAAAACGGTGCGACCAGCTTCAATCGCAAAACCTAAATTTGGTGGTGTTTATCGTAGGACGGACGGTTGAGGCTCTGACCCATGCAGCAGTTATTGAGCATCCAGAGTTACTAAGTAGCGGGCAGTTAGAACGAGAAATCACTAAGCTAGTGTCGTCTTACTTGGTAAAACCTTGAGCATTTCCAATCGCAGCTAAAATCTAAGCAGTCTAACAATGCAGTGGAGGGGACGGACAAGAAATTCTGCACTTCGTTTTGATGTTTGTCTGCCGCCGCTCACTTTAGCCGTTATACCAAGCCGAATGCTCCCTTTGAGATTGTCTATTTCTAGCCAAGATTAGACAAGCAAAAATGGTTGCCTTCGTTGATGATTCCCGAAAAGTTATTAGCGATCGCAAAGATAAATAATAGTTAAGCGATCGTCTTTAGGAGATAGATTGTTGAGGCGATCGCCTAGAAATCAAGCCTCACAGTAATAGCGATCGCCTTTAGAATATGAATTATTAGGCGATCGCCTAATAATTCATATTCTAAATCTTCAAGATCGCGACCATCTCGGCTCTTGCAGAGACATCTAATTTCCGAAACATTCGTTTTAGAGCTTGCTTTACTCCTTCCCTTGATATCCCAATGCGATCGCCGATTTCGCGATTGTTAAAACCTTTTGCCACCAGTTCCGCGACTTCCCGTTCGCGTATAGTGAGACAATCTACTTTTTCAGAATAGGAATTCCGCAATTCTGCCATTCTTACCGAAAGATGCAAGGACAGAGTACTGATACGCAGTAAATCTTGATCGGCAAAAGGTGACAAGCCTTGCTCGCGCAGAAAATAAATGCCCCCCACAAGGTTTCCATTGCCAACGAGAACCGATGCCATACCATTCTCAATTCCTGCGGGACGAAAAACTTTTTGGTAAATATCTGTTTGCTGCCAACTTTCTTGGGTTTGGATGGATAAGTTATGGATAGGATTCTTTTCTTGGATGGCAGTCAAACTAATCCGATCGCCCTGACGACCGAGCTGATGATAGCGATCGCAGAAAGATTGCGATAAACCTCGGAAATCCGCAGAAATGATTTCTGAGTTTGCATCGAGGCGATCGAAGCCCCAAGCCTTTGCCAAGAAAAATTTTCCCGCATCCTCGATAAAGCGATCGCGCAGTTCTACTTCGCTGCGAGCCGTGGCAATTTGCCATAAAAAATCTTGCCAATCCGACATTTTGTACTCAGATGGGGACTTCCCTAAAAAACTTTTGAAGCATATTGTAAAACCAAATATTGGCAATTTAGATCGATCTTGCGATGAACTCGGATTTAACATCATTAACAATCCTCGCCCTCTGGGGGATCGCCCTCAATCACACCCCTGCGATTGCCCGTGTCCTTCGCTCCAACGTAGCATGGGGGATGGGAAATCGCGAAACCTCGCCCGATGTACCTGCATGGGTAGAAAGAGCCGATCGAGCGCAACGAAACCATCACGATAACCTCGCAGCGATCGCCATTGTCATTCTCAGCGCTCAAGTTATGGGAAAGACAGATGCGATAACTGGGATTGCAGCAATAGTCATCGTAACCAGTCGGATTCTGCATAGCTTGACCTATATCTTCGGGATTGTCGGCTTAAGATCGCTGGCTTATTTTGTTGCTTTGGGAGCTTTGCTAGTTATAGTTTGGCGGCTTTTCATATAGGTAATAAGCAGACTTGGTTTATATCTAAATTGGATGAATTAAAGAATGGAATTACCAGCACGCTATCTTTTATTTAATGGTTCGATCGTACTCTTAGTCGGTCTACTATGTGGCGCACCATACGGGGCTGCAATTGTTAAAAAGCAGAGCGATGAAGTTATTAGAGCGTGGAAACTGGCTCATGGGGCGCTATCCCTTGGAGCAACAACTGAAATCGCCATGTCATCGGTGTTTTCACTTTTATCCGTCGATCGCTCTATCCTATGGGCAGTTTGCATTTCCTACATCATTTCAGGCTATGCATTTTGCTTTGCTTTGGTATTAGAGCCATTCGTTGGCGATCGCGGTTTATCTTGGACGGGAACATGGCAAAATAAGCTGGTTTACTTGGGGAATGTTACTGGAGCGGCAAGTTCGCTAATAGGGACAGTTATCTTAGTTTATGCATCGTTTAAGTCTTTGTAAGTGATAAGCGATCGCCTACAGCAAACACTTTAACAGATAGATAATTGAGGCGATCGCCTAAAACCACGACTCACAGTACCAGCGATCGCCTTTAGGAAATTGATTGTTGAGGCGATCGCACTTGGCTTAAATTAGGACTCTGCGGTACTTTGTCCCCAATGGAGTAATTAAACCGCAATTGAGTTAAAACTATAAGTTAGCTCTCAGTGTTTCGGTGGTGACGTGTTTCTAATACCTTCGACTAAAACCTGTGTAATGAAATTAGACAAAGTTGCGACGAGTTGAGTAGTGGACACTCGAATTTGACCATCCATTAACAACATCACAAACCCATGCGTCATAGACCAAGCAGCCCAAGCAATTTGCCTTGGATCGTCCTGACGAATGACTCCTGACTGTTGACCTGTTTCTACAATCTGGACAAGTACCATGAATGCCCGTGTTGCCGCTTGTTCCAACTCAGGATTCTGTTGAGCAGAGATTGCTCCATAGGCACCAAACATGAGGCGGTAGTGTGAGGAATGCTCAAGCGCAAAATCCACATAAGCCATACCCGTTTCCTGCAATTGCTTAAGTGGGTCGTATGGTGTCTGATGCATTGCTGTCTTGAGAACGTAGTGAAGCATTTGGAAACCCTCTTGGGCGACTGCTGCTAGCAAAGCTTCCTTGTCAGCAAAGTGCCGATATGGTGCTGTATGTGAGACCCCGACGCGCCGTGCGACCTCTCGTAAAGACAAACTATCAACATCTTTTTCAGAGATTAACTCTAATGTTGCCTGAATCAAAGCATGGCGCAAGTCCCCATGATGATAAGTTTCGCATTTAGCCATAAAGCATTTCAAGAAACTTTACCTAAAGTTTAGCCTAAGATGTTGACACTGTAAACTTAACACAGTAAAGTATTGTTGCCACTGTAAACATAGGAGATCAAGATGAAAGAACGTGTTGTCATCAGGTGGATTCACATTGTTGGTTCTATTGCACTATGTGTCTTTGTTTACTTTCCTAAACGGGAAGACCATCCAGCACTTATCCTGTCCATGCAGGTGTTTACTGTTCCTGTTTTGGCATTGACCGGTCTATGGCTATGGCAAGGGCATCGGATTAAGAAACTTCTAGGATCGTTTCAATAAAAAATGCTAGATTCGCAGAGGATATTATGAATTCAGCAAGCCTTATTCATCAAAGGTTGCGGCAGGATAACAGTTGGTTATCTTTTACTGTTGGGCTATCGGGTGCATTAATGAAATATGACGTGCCTTGTTTTTTGTTTTAACAAAGTAAGCTAGTCGAAGTAGTTATCGTTATTTACAATGCAAGGGAATTCAAAGATGAAGTTATCGGCGATCGCAAAGATTAATAATCAATAAGCGATCGCCTAGAAATTACGACTTACAGTAATAGCGATCGTTTTTATGAAGAAGTAATATTAGCATCAGCTTTTCAGGTTTAGTTGAGCCATGGTGTCTCGTGTTTGAGTCAAGAAGGCATCAAGAAGAGGTTTGCCAAACTGCATTAATGGTCGCACAATTTCCTTCCCTGCTGTTTCTGGCGTACCTGCATTAAAAGGTGGGTCAGGTGAGTACTCCATCATTAATTGCGTCATCTTAGCTACCTCTTCTCCGCACAGCAAGCCCAACAGCGTTAAGCCAAAATCAATTCCTGATGTAACGCCAGCCCCTGTAATGCGATCGCGGTCAATCACAACTCGCTGAGGAATAACTTCAACGCCCAACATTGCCAGTTGATCTCGAAAAGCCCAATGGCAGGTTGCTTTGTAACCTTGCAGCAGACCAGCCGCAGCCAAAACCATTGAACCCGTGCATACACTCGTCACGTATCGAGCAGATTTTGACTGCTGTTGCAGAAATTCCAAAATCTCAAAGTCTTTCATGACTTCGATTTGTCCCATACCGCCACCTGGAACACAAATCACATCCAAAGGCGGACAATTCGCAAGTGTTACGGTTGGAGTAAGGATCAAACCTTCGTTGCTGACAATAGGAGTCAGGGTTTTCCAGATCAAATGCACTTGGGTATTATGTGGAAAGGCTAGAACTTGATAGGCTCCCATCACGTCAAGCTGAATTACATCTGGATAAATAAGAAAGCCAATTTGTAGGTGAGACATAGCCCTAAGTTGTTTGAAACATCTAGTTGTAGAATGATTGTAGGGAAGGACAGTTAATACCAATAGTCCTCAAGTGGGTACACTTTTAGCCTATGCCTCGTTCTCTTTATCCGTTGTTTCAAGCGATCGCTACTGCGCCGACCGAACAAGAGTTGCGACTCAGGTTTATGGACAGCATTAGCGACTATTTTGAAGTACAACGCTGGGGAATTTATCTATTGAACCCAGATAATGGGTTTGATAGCGTTGATACAAATGGTGTCTCAGACACATTTATCGAGCAATATCAAAAATTTGGTAAATCTGTCGATCCAGTGTTGCGGTATGTTGTGCAATATCATGCGCCAGCTCACGAAGAGTTGGTTTTACCTAAAGGAAAATGGAAGCAGAGCGAACTGTACCAAAGATGCTGCTCTACCTACGACCACGAGCATATTATGACTGGTCCAATTGTGGGACAAGGGCAGCTAATCGGGACAGTTAATTTTGCCCGTATTGGTCATGTGCCTGCATTTAACCAGTTGGATTTGGCTAGTTTAGGAGCAGTTTGCACCCATTTTTCTGCACGTCTTGCCGAACTGAGAAGACACCCTTTGGTTCCCAATCCGATAATCGATCGCCTTACTTCTAGGGAAATTCAAATTGCGAATCTTGCTGCGAAAGGTTTGACCAATGCCGAAATTGGCGCAGAGTTATGGATTACTCAAAATTCCGTTAAACAAGCCCTAAAGCGTATGTTTCGGAAGCTAGAAGTTTCTGCGCGGACAGAAATGGTGGCGAAATTGCGCGATACACTTTAACTTTAAAAGAAGGCTACTTTGTGGTTGAGTTCGGAGATATTATAGGCGATCGCAAAGTTAAACAATTGATAGGCAATCGACTATCAATTCCAACTCACAGTAATAGCGATCGCCTCATAAACCAAATTCAAATTGATGTTCTTTCCCGTTTACTTTTCCCCATTCGCACATGAGTTCCATAATCGGTTTTAAGGTTGCACCATGAGCCGATAACGAATATTCTACACGTGGCGGCGATTCCGCAAAAACTTCACGTTCGATCAGTCCATCGGCTTCTAATTCTCGCAATTGCGAAGTCAATACTTTTTGGCTGATGTCTGGCATCAGATTCATTAGCTCGCCAAATCTCTTACTACCACCTTTCAGCCACCATAGGATTACCGCCTTCCATTTACCTCCAATACGATCGAGCGTGAATTCTACGGGACAGCTATATTTTTTTGCAGCCATAACTTTCAGATATAAACTCAAAAATAATCGTATTTGGTTTCTGCGATTTAATAAAGAACCAGATTTTTTGTGGTGCTGCTCCGCATTTTAC
>CAIJEA010000529.1 GCA_903819605.1 uncultured cyanobacterium
TCTTTCCAAGTTACCAAGATTTAGTAAAACAAAGCTTTGTTGTTCGCTACTTTCAATATTTGAGATGTCGGGAAGACGTTTGAGAATCTGCAAACTTTCTTCGAGTTTTTGTCTTGACAGATTAAGATCTCCAGTCATAGACAAGATCTCACCATAATAACTAATGGCGATCGCTTTGAGTAGAGAATCTGGTTGTGATTGTAATACAGGAAGAATCTCTTCAAGTGTTTGTTGCGATCGTCTATAAAACCCTCGAATTTTGAGAGCCTGTTCCTGATTAAGGGTATTACGAATTTGATTCTGGACATCGCCAAGTTTGGTATGTAGACTTGCAGATTCTCTCCAAAAATCAAGTGCATTTTCAGGGTTACCCTTAGATAGAGCAAGGCTACCTTTGGCATCTAATGCTCTTGCAATTTCTTGTTGACTTGCGATCGTTTGTGGACTGATCGATTGAGCAATATTTAGACTTTGATTTACAGTTGTCTCTGCTAGTTGCCACTGTCCCAAAGCTTGATAAGCTAGTGATAAATTGCTTAAAGTTGTAGCTAAAGCCAAAGAATCATTTGC
This sequence comes from uncultured cyanobacterium, assembly GCA_903819605.1. Taxonomy (GTDB): domain Bacteria; phylum Cyanobacteriota; class Cyanobacteriia; order Pseudanabaenales; family Pseudanabaenaceae; genus Pseudanabaena. Next base: position 571 of record CAIJEA010000529.1, read on the forward strand.
TTCCTGATATATTTCTATGGCTTGATTCCAAGCTTGAATGGCTTCACGAAATTTGCCTATCCTATAGAGATCTTTGCCACGCTCAAAGGCAGTCGCTCTATTAGCGCTGTATATATTGAGAGTCTTTTTATTAATTGGAATAGATTCTTGCGTTAAGCTGATCGAGTGAGCAATAAAAGGCTGAAGTAATAATGCGATCGCAAATATTAACGAAAATATAGATATTTTTTTAAGTGTTGTGCCAAATTTCAGAAGCATTGAAATTCGCTTTGCAGAAAGATTTAAGAAAAGCTCTAAGACTGATTTTATAATTTTGAGTGACTTAACTAATATACCTAATATTTTAGTATTCATAAATTTATCACTTTGCGATCAGTTCCTAGCATTCATCTTTTAATATCAAAGAGGCTGCGACTACGCTCAGCTAAAAGCCTGCGTTGGCTGAGTGCAGTCGCAGTCCATAACATTTCTATCAGTGAAATAGGCTTACAATATATATTATTGTTTTTAGATTAGACAAGTGCAACAATACCCATCTCTATGTTTCGTGACATAAGCACTTAAGATTCCTAAAAACAGTTCAAGTTACTACGTTTTGTTCTTACTTTAGTAGTTTGGGTATTTTGAAAAAAAGAAGTGTGGAATACTATACTTAGAGTATTCCACACTTCTCAAGAAGAAGCTAAAATTGCATGATACTTAATCTGTAGCTTCGGTTAGACTCGTTGAAGCTGATTTTTTCTTTCTCATAGAAACAGTCATCAATCCACCAGCTAAAATTACTCCGAATAATACACCTGGGACAGGCACTGGTCTAAATGAAGTTAATCTCATCAGCTTTGTATCACCTGAAGCACTACATGTAGCAAGTACAAAAGTCTCAACACCTGTAGGGACACAAGTAGGCGCATCAAATATATTGAAGTCACCACCATAATTTGCTGGATTTAGATAGGAATCTGAATATTTGTCACCAGGCGGAGTTGAAACTATCGATCCCCAAGGTAACCCGTCTGTCTTTTGACCGACTAGCTCTTTTGAAAAGTCTAATGTTGCTCCGTTGGTATTCCAGATTACACCACCATCTGGATAATCATCCAAGGTGTAAGTTCCATCACCCAAACCAGAACCAGTCACAGTAAGACTTAAAGATTTTATTAAAGCAGTGATAGGCGACTTGGCGTTGAAAGCTGGGTCACTAGGATTGTCAATAGAAATATTTGGAGTGGAAAAGTTTGTTGGAGTATTACCAGGGTTAGGTAAAAGAGCTGAATCAATAGTGAAATAACCGACCGCAGAAGCTGTGTTAAAAAAGTACCTGCCACTCCAAGTTACCTGAAAGGTAATGTCAGCAGCTTGAACCTTTGATGGCATTGCTAGCCCAACACCTGCCACAGAAAGACCTATCAAACCGACTGCGCTAGCTATGTTCGATAAACGCTCAATTGTATTTTTCATTGTTATTGCCTCAACTAACGACGAACGAGAGTTACAAGTAGTCCATTTGCATCTTATTTTAAAAAGAATAATGCTTAAATTATACAGAATGCCTCTATTAAGTCATTAGTTATATAGAGACTTAGCATTAAAAAAATTTGCCAAAAAAACTTAAAGTTATTATCTATGTTCTTTTGAATACATTTTTTAATATCTATCCTGTGATTAACATCTAAATTTCTTTTGAATTTATTCTGTAGTAGTAGATAAGTTTCTTCAATCCCTAGAAGTTAGAGGAAAGTTAGGTAAAAGTTATTAAAAGACAGTAGAAAGTTACTAGAAAGTTACTTTAAGACATGGCTATCATCGACAAATATTAGTAAGGATTGCTCTAGGTAAAATCCATTAATTGATACTTTAAAAATTGTTTTGTCTTTAACATGTTTCAAATATTATTTCCCCAGTATTTAGTGTGTCGAAATACATTTAGGTTGATTTGCCCAAATCCACTCAGGAATTGATTGTGATGGCTCAGATACCAAGGCAACTTTTCCTGATTTATCCGTTATCCATCCCTGCGCTTCAATAATTTGATCGGGAGGATCGCTTTGTTCTTTTGCTACTGAGGTTGATTCAAGATTTTGAGGATTTTGCACAGTTGATACTGCATTACTAACAGAGCCAATATTTTCTAGAGTTTGTGTTGTCCGATAAATTGCGTCTGATGGACTGGGTGGTAATCCGCCGCGCCCTGTTATAAAAAATTTGCTACCAGTATCGGCGACACAGCGCTGGGCTAGGAGCTTGCTAGAGTCAGTAACATCTATAGGTAGCTTACCAAGCCCTTTACTGGGATCGACTCCTGGCGTATTGATCGTAACAGTTCCATTTACACCATAGGTTGAACTTGCCGTAATATCGCTCAAAGGAGTTAATTGACTGCGATACTCCGATCCAAAAATCCCTTGAGTTGTAATTTCAATATTACCGCCTCTACCTTTGAAAGCATTTGCAATAATATCGCTATTTTCTGTTGAGAAAGACAGAATAAAATTTGCGCTCAAATTGATGTTGCCACCGTTACCATTGTTCCCAGCCGTAGCACTGATCAGACTTGTATTTCTTAGAAAAAGTAGGTCGCTTAGACGTATGCTGATATTTCCTCCAGTTCCATTGGCTGTTTCGGCTGTAATTGCACTACTGTTGAGGGATAACTGACCTGCAATTAGCGAAATATTTCCACCATCTCCTAAACCTAAACTGCTCACTGAAATCCTAGAGCCATTTGTTAAGGTTAAGATCGCAGGGTCGATAAAAATTGAGCCACTTTTCCCAGTTGTATTAGCACCAGTAGATGCAGATATTCTTCCACCATTACTGAGAGATAGGTTATCCACTACATTGATATTAATATTCCCGCCATTACCTACAGCACCTTGTGAAACAGAACCAAAAATCCCGCTAGCGCTATTTACGCCCAAGAAATTGCCAATACCATCAATTTTTAAAGTGTTTGATGAGATATTAATTATCCCTCCGTTACCCTGTCCCGCTAAAGCCGAACTGATCTGTGCACCGTTAGTAATAGATATATCTTTGGCTGTAATTTCTAGGCTACCTGCATTTCCCCTGCCATTTGAGTTGACAGAGGCAGTCACTAAACTGCGATCGAAGTTGGCAGTATTACTGACATTGATTTTAATATTTCCAGCATTGCCTAAGCCACTAGTAGTCGCACTTATTAGAGAGCCATTAGTGATTGAGAGCAAAGGTGCTATGAGCGTTATGTTTCCACCCGATCCTTTCCCACTAGATGAGATTAACGAAGTTAGACTGCTAAAATCGAATTTCATATTTCCTGTGGATGAAATATAGATATCTCCAGCTTTTCCTGAGCCTAATAGCTGAGTACTGATCTGCGCTCCATTTGTTAGAGATAAGTTATTCGTTTGGATATTAATGGTGTTCCCATTCCCAGTTGAGGTGTTTTGGATTTGGCTATTTATAGCACTACCAACTCCATCAATTCCTACAGAGTTTGCAACAATATTAATCGCGCCAGAATTGCCAATCCCTTGCGTACTAGCGGAAATAAGCGCACCATTAGTAATAGATAGTGAATCTGAATTGATCGTTATATTGCCACTATTTCCTTTAGCGGAAGCTGCTCGTACTTGACTAATGATCTCGGTTGGAGAAGCACCTAATGCTCCGTCTAAACTGATAGAACCAGAAACGTTAAGTAAAATATTGCCCGCATTTGCATTGCCAACAGTACTAGTAACAATTTGAGAAGCAAATGTGTTTGAATTGGTTAAATTAAGTGAAGCGGCAGTAATATTAATGTTTCCACTGTTGCCAGTGCTTGTCGATGAAGTACTCGTACTAAAAAGTTGTAAGCCCTGTGCAGAGATAGCTCCATTACTCAAAAGATTTATTTGACCTCCTAAATTAGTCCCATCTGCTTTAATTTGTACATTTTGACCAAAATTTATTTGATTGTTAGCAATCAAAGTAATGTTTCCTGCATTCGCATTGGTTAGCGGAGAGCTAGTTAGAATAAATGTATTGGGGTTTATGATTATGTCCCTACGGGAATCAATATATAATGACCCGCCGTTAACTTTAGAATTAACAGTGCCTGTAGGCACTAGGCTGATTCCAGCTATTGGAAGAAGAGATGTTCCTAAGCCTGTGATTTCGATATCACTATTTCCAAGAAGATTGTTATTTGGCTTGTAGTTATTGGTCAATAGCACTACTCCATCAGGTCTTTGAATATTAATCTTGCCAATCTTAATACCACTTTCAGTTGGAGATGACAATGATGTATTGGGGATAACACTTGTTGTGAAGGCACTATTAAAGTAGCAGCTTATAGTTCTTCCACCCGCACAAGTATTTATTAAGCCTGGAGGTATCGCGCCTGTAGTTGTTGCGGTTGGAGTCGTGCCAGCCGTGCCAATCGCTGTAGGAGTGACACCTGCACGAATATCGAGTGTCGGTTGTGTACTTCCATTAACAGAAACAGATTTACCATTAGATAGTGTTACATTTTCATTGATTGAGTTATTAGTAGTATCGGTATTAGTAATTTGAATGGCATCTATGGTAACTTTACCACCTGCGATAATATGTAGTGATCTGCCTAAATAGACTCCAAGAGTCACATCACCTAAAGAGCGAATTATAGGATCGATTGGACTTTCAAGATTACCGATAGAACCGTCTAGTTTTTCAACGCGGAAGTTCCCATTGGCATAGTAATGGGCATCGCCAATAATGGTATTGGCGGAACGAAACACCATGTCGCTACCAGAATGAAAGCCACTATCAGTATTATTGAGTACGAAAAGATCGACTAAGCGATCGCCTTGGACTGTGAGTTTCTCTCCAGCCGATGCAATAAATGGGCGATCGCCACTATCTCTAGCAATAACTGAATCTTTGGCAAGTAGGTTTAATTCACCAATTGTGCCAATTTGACTGCTATTTAACAGCAAGTTGCGATTGGCACTGAATGTTGCTGTATTTGCGATCGCATCTCTAACTTCGACATCTCCCGAAACAGATTCTACTCGCAAATTTCCATCTAGTGCCGATAGAGTTCCTGTACTTGTTACGCTTCCTGCGGAGAGAGTCAAATCCTTGTTGACGCTTAAGTTTCCTTGGTTTACGATCGCTGCTTGAGTATCTTTGCCATATTGCAAACCCACAGGCACACTCATTGTCAATACGGATGCTTGCGGATTCGTAGCACTGAACTCTTGCCCATCTGCAAATTTGATGCTATTTGCTGTAGTTGCCGTAAATGAGCCACCAATTTGTAACTGGGCATTTTGACCAAAAATAATTCCATTAGGATTAACTAAAAATAGATTTGCCTGTCCATTGGCTTTAATCAACCCGTCAATATTTGAAATGGAGTTTCCTGTAACCCGACTGATAATATTGGTTACATCGGAACTGTTATTAAAATACGCTGTATTACCTGTTGGAATAGAAAACTGCTGAAAACTATGAAACTGGTTACTTCCTAGTTGTGTGCCACCAGTGATAGTGTAAGTTGTTCCTTGAGAGTTAACGACTGTATTTATAGGTAAAGTTTGGTCGCCCACTACCTGTGCGTAAATTGGAGCAGAGGGGATTAGGCTAAAAGCGATCGCTGCGGCACTGAGTCCGACAAAATTATTTTTCATGATTTCAGGGCATCTACTAGCAAAAATTGTTATTTGCGATCGCTTATTCAAATAATTTTAAATAATCTCTAAATAATAATTTATTATTTCTAGTTTTTACTCATTGTCAAGCTGATAATGTCTGCTCGGATTGCTTATCATAAAAGAATAGTAAGAAATGCTTATTAGTGCCCAATATTTTCGCGATCGCCTCTTTAGAACTTATATTCTTTGTCATTGAAATGCTCTGGTTAAGATGCCAAGCCCCAAAAAGAACAGAGAATGTAAATACGAATTCTCGTTTTTGGGCTGAGATGCGACATAGCGTTGCGAGATGATTTGCCAGAGTCAATCTCCCAAAAAGAAATAAAATGTAACATTACACCCAAATTTAATCCTTATAGGTTAAACTAACTTTCGTAAGGTAAAAGTATTCATCGGTTGTAGCAATTGTTTTCTGTACTGACAGTTTTTTTCTGTTTCATCGTGACAAGCTTCTCTCCGACATCTCTATCTCTACATACTCATTGAATTCTTGGAGAAAGCATAATGTCTATTTACGTTGGTAACTTGTCCTATGAAGTTACTCAAGACCACCTAAAGCCAGTTTTTGAAGACTACGGCAAGGTCACTCGCGTTCATTTCCCTACAGATCGTGAAACAGGTCGTGCTCGCGGCTTTGCTTTTGTCGAAATGAGCAAGGATGAAGAAGAAGATGCAGCCATCACAGCGCTAGATGGCGCTGAATGGATGGGTCGCGTTCTTAAAGTTAACAAAGCTAAACCTCGCGAGAATAATGACTCGTTTGGTGGCGGCGGCGGTAACCGTGGCGGCGGCGGCGGTCGTGGCGGCTTCAAGTCTGGCGGCGGCGGCGGTCGTTATTAATTTTATAAATTAGCGACTACTACGTATATTCAGCACTAACTGCTAAATATAGTCAAAATAGAGAGCGATGCAAGGCATCGCTCTCTATTTTTTGTTTTTTCTGTTACTCTAATCAAAAGTATGCGTATTTAACTTAAATTTTGCTTAGGATTTTGCATGGATTTATTGCATCCATTAGGGCTGGTTGTTCAAGGTTCTCTAAGCGACGGTTTGGAAGTTCGACTAAATGGTGATATCTCAGTCGAAGATATGCGCGTCGGTAAATTTTTGGTAGTTCATGGTCGGCATACGCGATTTTTTTGTATTCTTACCGATGTTACTCTTGGGACTGCTAGTCCGCGCATTCTCATGAATCCACCCGATCCAGAGAATACTTTTTTAACCGAAATTTTAGCTGGGACAGGAACCTTTGGCACAATTAATTTAACGCCAATGCTGATGTTTGTGCCTGCAAATCCCTTTGATCTTTTAACTCAACGTACGACAAGTCCAACTAGCGATCGCCTCAAAAAGACAAAGCGCAAAAAATCCAACTCTTTAGAACTTATCGAAGAAACTTCTGATTTTCA
>CAIJEA010000530.1 GCA_903819605.1 uncultured cyanobacterium
ATTTGCGGCGATATGCGCCGCAATTCTCCTTTGGGTTTTATGTCTTAAATTTAAGATATTTAAATTGTCAACGATTCTCAAGAGCGAAACATCTATGTCTGATATTCCCTATCCTCATAATTCAAAGGAAGAAGACTTAACTGGATTTAATATTTCTCCTGAAGTAGAACAGGCACTCCAGCAATTGACATCTCAACTAGATATATATCAGAACGAGCTAGTAAATTCCTTTAATATTTCTCCTGAAATTGAAGATAGTCTACAAGAGCTATCACTACTCCTTGATATTTATGATGGTACTTTTACGCTCTTGCTTGCTCGTTGTAATTATGCCAACCTTCGCGATCGCGCGATCTCCAGATTGGCAGAAATTTTACCGACAAAAATGCGCCATGTTCGCTTAGAATCAACCACTACATCTATTTATCATAAGATCCAAGAATCAACTCCTACCATACGAGAAGGTAACTTACCTGCGGTAATGCTCCTTGGATTAGAATCGACCGAAAATATAGATGCCTTAATAAAAGGGCTAAATCAAATTCGAGAAGAATTTCGCAAAAACTGCTTATATCCAATTGTGCTGTGGATCAATGACGATGTCCTAAAGCGCTTGATTAAGAATGCGCCTGACTTTGAGAGTTGGACGACCACAATTGAGTTTGCGATCGCAAGTAAAGATCTAATTGGCTCGCTAACGGCAGGAACGGAGGCTCTATTCCATTTAGCCCTTAGTGCTAATCTCATCGATCCAAGTCATAGTCTAGGACGTATTTCTCACTTAGGAGGTATTTATATTTCGGAGTTAGATGTCGCTCTGCGCGATCTTCACAATCAAGGTCGTAAAATCACGCCTTCTCTGCAAGCGGGTTTGGACTTTATTCGTGGGATGAATACGAGAGACTTTGCGAAATCTTTAGTATATCTTCAATCTAGCTATCAATATTGGGAATTAGTACAAAATGAAGAACGGAAAGGGCTGCTTCTCTATCAGATTGGGCGGCGGCGATATCATCTTACCAAGATAGAAAAACATTCCTATGCAGAAAATTGGCGCATAGTCGAGGATTTATTTGCCCGAAGTTTAACTAGTTTTGAACTTGCTAATCGTCCTGATTTAATGGCTCATTGCTACCTACAGTTACAACGCACTTTACATCATCTTCAATCTTGGACAGAACTGCAAGAACTATCTCAACGCGCCTTACAAATCCATCAAACTCGTCACGATTTAAGCCATCTTGTAGCTGATTATGGGTTCTTAGCTGAAGTTGCTCTCGAAAAAAGTGAGTGGACAACTGCTGTCAATTACGCAAATCAAGCGATCGATTTATTAGCTGATGCCTCTCCAACTGTACATTGGCTATATGGACTATATTTTTGTTATCTCGCTCAGGCGCAAATTCAACTTGGTAACCTCAAGGAGGGTCTGGCAAACCTAATTGAAGCCAAGCGCAGAGATCATTGTGGTCATCCGCATATGTATATTCGGATTTTAAATGAATTACGCGACTTGTATTTCTCTCAAGGACAATATTTAGAAGCTTTTCAAACGAAACAGGAGCGATTTGCGATCGAGCAACGCTATGGCTACCGTGCGTTTATTGGTGCAGGACAATTACAATCTTGCTTAGAGGAGCATTCTAGTTTTGTAGATAAGGGAAATAAGTTCATTATTTCGCCTGAAATCTATGCTTCAGGACGCAAACAAGATCTTGATGAGCTTACTAAGAGAATCGGTGAGCCACGTTATAAAATGATCGTCCTTCATGGCAATTCTGGGGTCGGCAAAAGTTCATTTGTGAATGCTGGACTAATGCCCGCTTTGCAGCAGTCATCGTTTGGGGGGCGCGATGTAATGCCAATATCTATGCGAGTTTATACCAGTTGGGAGCAGGAACTTGCCGAACTTCTAATTGAATCCTTACAGTTGCTCCATTTAGATTCAGCTCCTCTAATCAATTTTAATATTAGTGATGAAGTCAGCAAAGAGAACATTCTCGATCGCTTGATCGAACAATTACGTTGGAATGAAACTCATAATCTCCGCACAGTCCTGATCTTCGATCAATTCGAGGAGTTTTTCTTTGTGCATAAATACGACTTTGGCAAACGTCTAAAGTTCTTTGAGTTTATCGGTAATTTGCTCAGTGATTTTCAATACTTATCATCCATTAAAGTCATCTTATCTCTACGGGAGGACTTTATCCACTATCTATTAGAGTGCAATCACGTCAAGGGCATGAGTGCGATCGACAATGACATCTTGAGTAAAAATGTGCTTTATCCCCTAGGGAATTTCACAAGTGCTGCTGCTCATTCGACTATTGAGACACTCACGGAGAGAGCACAGTTTTACTTAGAGCCACAACTGATCGATATACTTGTAGAAGATTTAAAAAACGAGCGAGATGAAGTTCGCCCCATCGAATTGCAAATCGTTGGAGCGCAATTACAACAGGATCGCATTAGTACTATTCAGCAATATCGGACGCTGGGCGATAATCCTAAAGAAAAGCTTGTTCAGCGATATTTAGACAATGTAGTGTACGACTGTGGACAAGAAAATTATCGATTAACAAACTTGATATTGTACTTACTAACTGATGAACAGGGAACCAGACCCCTCAAAACCTATGCCGATCTAGAAAAAGGAATACATTATTTTGATAGGGAAGTTCGCAAACAGGGTAAATTAAACCCAACCTTTGATGCTGGCACTAACTTAGTAATTAATGCCAAACAGTCTTTAGATAGCGACCAAAAAATAGAGAGTACGCAAATAGAACTTGTTCTTAAAATTTTAGTTGGTTCGGGACTAGTAGTATTGATTCCTGAGAACTCAACAGATCGCTGTCAGTTGGTGCATGACTATTTAGCAGTTGTCATTCGTAATTCACAGGCTCCAGAAATCCAAAAGCTGCAAAAAGAACTTGAAAAAACTCAAGTCGAACTACGCCAAACTGTTAGTCAACTCGAAGGTTCTCTCAAAAATTCACAAGCGATCGCTGATAGTCTTAGTCTAAATAGTCTACTTGATAGTCATCTCGTCGATCTTGATGAGTTAGCCAAAACTATGCGTAAAGCGCAGCAATGGCTGCCAGATCTTGAAGTGATTGACAGTGAAAACCAGTTGCAATTAACCAGTACGATCTACCGATCTATATACGAAATCAAAGAAAAAAATCGCACTCAAGCCCATCTAGAAGGAGTATGGATTGCGGAATTTAGTCCTGATAGCACTAAATTTGTAACTGGTGGACTAGACAATGCAATCAAGCTTTGGCAGAGTGATGGACGTGAATTGGCCCAACTTAATGGACATTCAGCACCAGTTCGCAGTACATCTTTTAGTCCTGACGGACAGACAGTCCTTTCAAGTAGTAGTGATAAAACGATCAGTCTCTGGAACCTCGATGGCGATCGCCTGCATACTTTTATAGGGCATACAGCCGCAGTTTGGAGTGCTCGCTTTAGCCCCAATGGTGAAATGATTGTGTCGGGCAGTGCTGACCAAACCATCAAACTTTGGAATTGTGACGGCACAGAAATAGCTACGTTCGTTGGACATAAGGGGGATGTTCGGACTGTCCTATTTAGCCCCAATGGCAAATGGATTATTTCAGGTGGTGCTGATAAAACAATTCGGATTTGGGGACTGGATGGAACAATTCTCCAAAGTTTCAAAGGCCATACTACTGATATCCGTAGTATGAGCATAAATCCGAGTGGGACATTACTAGCTTCGGGTAGTGGTGATAATATTCTCAAATTATGGCGACTCGATCAAACTAATTCCTCTTCTGAATCAGGCAAAATTATAGAGAATGCGATTGCGATCGAAGAAGTATTTTCCATCGAAGCCCATTCCAGCGCAATTCGTAGCGTTAGTTTTAGTCCTGATGGCACGATCATAGCTACTGGAAGCGCTGATAAAAATATTAAACTCTGGAATCTCAATGGGAAAGAACTACAAATTTTTAAGGGTCATAATGAAGCAGTGCGTTCTATCAGTTTTAGTCGTGATGGCAAAAGTTTAATTTCTGCAAGTCTCGATTGCACTGTTCGACAATGGCATATTGACAACAGAGCACAGCAAATACTGCATGGACATAGCGCGGCTGTGCGAAGTGTTACTTTTAGTCCCGATGGTAAGCGAATAGCATCTGGCAGTCTTGACGATCAAATTAAAATTTGGGATTTACAGGGCAATGAATTACAAACTATCGCAGGTGAGAATGACGTTTTGAGCGTCTGCTTCAGTCCCGATGGTGAAAGTCTATTAGTTGGTAGTGGTGATAGTGCAATCTCTCTATGGTCTGTCAAGGGCGATCGCTGTAGTCTTCAGCAAACATTTACGGGGCATAGTACGGCTGTCTGGACGGTAGACTTTAGCCGAGATGGGCAAAAACTAGTTTCTGGAAGTAGCGATAAATCAGTTAAGTTATGGCAATTGGATGGTACAGAACTAGCTACCTTTAAAGGGCATAAATCAACGGTTTGGACTGTGCGCTTTAGTCCAGATGGTCAAATAATCGCTTCTGGCAGTGGTGATGATAGTATCAAACTCTGGAATATAGATGGGAAGGAATTAAAAACCTTAAATGGTCATCGAGGTGCAGTGTGGAGTGTAAGCTTTAGTCCCGATGGTCAATATATTCTCTCTGGAAGTGCGGATAGCACGCTCAAGCTTTGGAGCATAGATGGTCGGTTGTTACAAACTTTTAGAGGGCATGAAGCAGTTGTTTGGGCAGTCAGTTTCAGCCAAGATGGTCGCAGTATTATCTCAGGTAGTGGCGATAACACTATCAAGTTATGGAGTCTTGATGGCAAAGAGTTACAAACCCTAAAATGTCCAGATAGTACGCCAATTAGCCTCTGTTTTAGACCAGATGGTAATGGCTTTGTATCAGGACATGGAATTAACACCATTGGTTTGTGGAATCTCAATTTATCCAATCTCATCAATCAAGGTTATGAGTGGTTACAAAACTATCTCAATTACAACAAAGTCTAATACCGATCTAACGAACCAAACAAAAAAAAAGAAGGCGTTGCGAAGCAACGCCTTCTTTTTTTGTTTGGTTTTAAACGCAAAGCTCGGAAAGAGTTACTTTCTGCGGTCAAAAACTTAATGGTTAAAAAAAGAAGAATAACAGTTTGTGTCATTTCTTTTTTTACAGAAATTTTTTAAATTTTAAGAGAGTTGCTTGGCAACGGGTTTAAAAAATTTCTTGGTTTGGGGTTAAGTAACGGTGAGTTCGGGATAATTTAAAACGGGCTTTGAGAGAGGGTTTGC
>CAIJEA010000531.1 GCA_903819605.1 uncultured cyanobacterium
TTATCAAGCGTTTCTCAAGAGTTGCTGTATCTAGCATGGGCTGCTCCAAGATCGAAAGTTATTACTCAGTAGTCTAGCTAAAAAATTGTAACTGTGTTCAAGTCAGTGTCAATATAAACAAAAGTAAGGTGCGTTGCACTTCAATTAACGCACGCTACAAGATCAGCGATCGCTATTACCGTGAGTCGTGACTTCTAGGCTATCGCCACAACAATCATCTTCTCAAGTTTGTGATTAAGCGATAGCGATCTCAATCTCAATCAACAACAAATATTCTCAAATGATTTGATGTGTTTTAGAAAGAGATCACTTTAAATAATATCTTTACAATATGATAATCTTATGAAACTCAATGATGATTTCTTCGCAAAAGTGAGGTGTAAGTATGAATACAACTGTCATGATCGTAGGGATTGTTGCATTAGTTTTGATTGCGATTGTTTGGCTTCTCCGCGATCGCATAACGTCTCTGTCGGTGAATGCGAAAAAACGCACAATGCAGGTTAAAGCTAAGCCAACTGAGCCAATACAGGATGACCCACCAGTAAACGTCGTGTTTAAGGGCAATAAACTACGGGGTGAGGGTGAATACCGTATGCGTAATACTGAGTTTTCGGAAAACGATGTTGATGGTAAGCAGAAAGTGGAATTGGGTTATGATGATCCACTGAAAGACTCAAGCGACAAAAATAACTCATAAACGCTGGATCAATGGCAAAACTGCGTAAATTAGCGAACCGTACAAAGGAACTTGAAATATTTCTACAAATGGCACAGGGCAATCATGATTGCCGCATTATGCTTATTGAAGGAGAATCAGGCATGGGGAAATCATCGCTTCTCAGCAGATTTCAGCAACAATGTCCAGACACAGTGAAATATGTGCCGTTTGATTGCAAAGGCTTAGATAGTATTGCAGCGTTTTTGTCGGAAGTTGTAAATGATTTGGGACGGGCGCAATTTCCTACTTTTGTAAAACAACTTAGAACTTTTATACAAGGAAGTGTTGATTTTTCTGAAAATGATATTGAAGCACAAACAATTTCCATAGCAATTCATGGGACTAGTATCGATCCACAAGCGCAGGAACATCGTTTACGGCAGTTACATGATGCTTTTTTTAATGATTTAGAGAGATTTGAGCATCAAATAGTAATTACACTTGATACTTACCAAATGGCAAGTAAGTCATTACAGGATTGGATTGAAGGCACATGGTTAAGAACTGTTGTACGACGTTTAGAAAAGGTGACAACAGTGATTGCTGGGCAGGCAACTCCAAATCCAAGCAATTCGGTTTGGGGGCATGAATGTGAACATTTTAAACTGACTTCGATTGACGATCTAAAGGCGTGGTGTGAGTTTTGTTCAGATCTACCCGATCATGCGATTAAACCAATCTTAATCGGGTTTAAAGGTCATCCTAAAAGTGTTCATGAAATGTTGTTAGAAGTGATAAAAAGTGGTCAGTATTGAAGAGATCCTAAAACGAGTTCAGCAAGCCGAAACAGAGACAGAACGGCAGTGGATATTGCTGGAATTACAAATGAGTCAGATGCCTGATGATTTGGTATCTATGCTCTGGGCGGCGGCAATTCCACATTTTTTCGATGCTAATATTTTGGCGGCGTTAAGACCAGAGTTAGCAGAACAAGCGGATAAATTGTATGAAAAGTTAAAGACGTTAACCGTTGTTGAGGAATTTCCTAAACTAGGATATAACATCCATGAACTAACACGAAATGTGTTATTAAATCAACTTTGGCAGCATGATAAAGATGGATTTTTGAGGTTATCCCAACGAGCGGCGGATTACTTCTTTTCTGAAAAAATGTCGTCAGAAGAAGATGTGGAATTTTGTTATCACGAGATCCTTAATGAAGGTGAGGCACAGACTGGAAGACTGTTGGATAGAGTCATTGATTGGTGGACTTATAATCAAATTGAGCGTTTACAAGCCGCTGTTCAAGGTTTTCGAGAACATGAAATTGCTGATAGATTAGATGCTTTTGGAAAAGGGTTTTCCCTCCATTTACAGGGAGTTGTCAAAATCCGTTCTGGTCATTATGCAGAAGCTGAGTCATTTTTAAGTCGTACAGAAACCTTTTACAAAGAAATAAACCTAAAAAACCTGCGCTATATTACTACCTTGTTACGAGATATTGGTAATAGCAAGCAAGAACAGGGTAATTATGACAGTTCGGTTTATTTCTATGAAAATGCTCTATCAATAAGTGAAGAGCAATTAGGAGGAAATCATCTCGATACTTCTTTTAGTCTGAATAATTTAGCGGGACTTTATCAAGATAAAGGAAAATATGATGAGGCGGAATCTCTCTATCTTCGCTCACTGAAAATCTGTGAAGAGCAATTAGGAGAAAATCATCCCGATACTTCTTTTAGTCTGAATAATTTAGCGGGACTTTATAAAAAGAAAGGAAAATATGATGAGGCGAAATCTCTCTATCTTCGAGCACTGAAAATCCGTGAAGAGCAACTAGGAGAAAATCATCCTAATACTGCCAATAGCCTGAATAATTTAGCGGGACTTTATCAAAATAAAGGAAAATATGATGAGGCGGAATCTCTCTATCTTCGAGCACTGAAAATCCGTGAAGAGCAATTAGGAGAAAATCATCCTGATACTGCCAATAGCCTGAATAATTTAGCGGGACTTTATAAAAACAAAGGACGATATGATGAAGCAGAATCCCTCTATCTTCGCTCACTGAAAATCCGTGAAGAGCAACTAGGACCAAATCATCCTGATACTGCTACTAGTCTAGATAATTTAGCAGAACTTTATAAAAGTCAAAAACGGAATTCAGAAGCAATTTCATTATTAGAAAGATGGAAAGCCATTAAACGAGATCGTCAAGAGACTAAAAATAAATCATATGCCGATCGTATTTGGACACTAGGAAAACTTTATGAAAAATGTCAACAATTTCCTCAAGCAGTCGCAGCCTATGAAGAAACATTATTTCTCTTTAATCATTTATTAGAGCCTAAACACCCACAAATACTCGTTTTAAAAGCTGAATTAGCTCGTTTAAAAAGGAATATGAAAAAAGTAAAAAAGTAGATCGCCTCAACAATTATCTTCTCAAGTTTGTAAGGCGCGATCGCTATTACTGTGAGTCGTGATTTTTAGGCGATCGCACCAATAATCTATCTCCTAAAGGCGATCGCTATTACTATGAGTCGTGATTTTCAGCCGATCGCTTTAACGATATATTTTCTATGGGTTTGCTGAAGGCGATCGTTATTACTGTGAGTCGTGATTTCTAGGCGATCGCCGATCGCAGGTTGATTTTTTACGAAATTGCGATATAAATGTTATGCTTGACGTAACACATAAAACTTGCCTATGCCTCAAAAATATAAGGACAAACGTACTGCCAAATTTGCGGCTGGCGATCGTGTCAAAGAATTTCAAGGATTTGAAAGACAAGCATACAAACGTCTAGAAATTCTAGAAGCCGCACCTAATAAAGAAGCTCTTATGGCATTGCCAAGTAACCGTTTTGAGGCATTAGGCGGAGATCGAAAAGGGCAGTACAGCATCCGCATAAATGACAAATGGCGTATTTGTTTTGAGTGGACAGAAACAGAAAATCGCCCATTCAATATCGAAATTGTCGATTATCACTAAAGGAGAAAACAACTATGGCAAGACCTGCAATTCACGCTGGCGAAATCTTAGCAGATGAATTAGAAGAACTGGGAATTAGTGCATCAGAACTAGCGCGATCGCTCCATATCCCCACAAATCGGATTACGCAAATTCTCAAAGGGCAAAGAGGTATCACGGCTGACACTGCATTACGTCTAGGACGATGGTTTGGCACTGGTGCAGAGCTATGGCTTAATTTGCAAAAAGCTTATGAGTTACGACTAGCTGAGGAGTTGGCGGGAGAAGAAATTCAAAAAACGATTCAACCTCGTTCATCAAACAATCAGCAGTTAGTTCAAGTTTAAATAGATAAATTTGGGTTATTGAGAATGCGATCGCTGTTTGATTTTTCTTGAAGTGGCGATTGCTATTACCGTGAGTCTTGATTTTTAAGCGATCACTGTTTAGCATTTAGATGTACAATTAGATGTACAGATGGATTTTAAAACAATGCTGTCCAATATTCCTATTACTGAAGCAAGACATGAGCTAACCTCATTACCTGAAAAGCTAACCCAGCAAGGCGGCACACTTGCGATTACTCGCAGAGGCAAGCCCGTCCTAGCGGTGATGACATGGCAGCATTACGAAGCAATACTCGAAACTTTAGAAATACTTGGTGACACAAACCTCATGGCTAACTTGCGCCAAGGGATTACCGAAGCGAAATCAGAACAGGGAGTAGATTGGGAATCAGCTAAACGAGAATTGGATTTGTAATGTATCGCATCGTCATTCAGCCTACGGCTTTAAAATTATTAAAGGAAATCAGCGATCGCCATATCCGTCAAAAGCTTAGCGATCGCATCGATAAGCTCCAAGAATCTCCCGAAATGCAAGGCAAACCATTACTCGGTGAACTAGATGGTTATTACAGTGTGCGGGCAGTCGGACAAAGATATCGCATTATTTACGCGATCGAGCAAGCTCAAGTCACTGTGATGATTGTAGCTTTGGGAATTCGGAAAGATGACAGTAAACAGGATGTATATGCTCTTGCTAAAAAATTATTGAGATTAGGACTTCTAGACGAGCCAGATGATGATTGAAATTCAGAATTGAAGAATAGAAGTGCTAGGAAAGGCGATCGCTATTACTACTTCTCCCTCTAAGTATGGCTAAGTCGTCTAATCTATCTATTCTTAGACTGCTAATCAAAAAGAGAATACCGTGCGTAAAGCGCCAACCCAAATTGTGCCATTCTCGTTGCGGTTGCCAGCATTGGTAATCACTTGAACCAGAGGCGTAATTCTGATAAATTTGTCGATCGGAATATTATAAAAAGTCTCAAAGTTAGTCTGCGAAGCATTCCCAATCTCTCTTACGATGAGCGGTTGACCAACCGCTAGCCCTGTAATTGAACCTTGCGTAAAGAGATCCTTAAATGAAAAACCAGCCATCCAATAATTAGGACTAATATTCCCAAATTCTGTATCATTATAGCTACTGAGTCCATAGCGTCCAAATACACCTATGCGATCGCTAATTCCCCAATCAAAATTCACCCCAAAAGCATTAAAGACACTACCAATTACCTTACCGCCTGCATATTGCAAGCGTAGAGCAAAGTTTCTATCTGGAGAATATTCTAATTCCACAACACCTTGATAGGGATCGCCAAATAAGCCCTGTTCACCGCCACGATTAGGGAAAATTAAAACTGGTAACTCTGCCGACTCGGTGGATCGTAAAGTATTCACGATCGCTGAGCCAGTTGGTCGATTAGCATTATTGGCTACATATAAGGCACGTACTCGAATAGGAAGTTGCTTAGGAGACCATTCAGCAACAACACCTGCACCCAAAGGTCTAGGTAAGAGAATAAAATTATTAACAAAAGCCTGAGTTGAGAAGTCATTAAAACTGACATTGGCATAGCGATTTTTGTCTATAAAATCATTAGCCACCATTAAAGGGGCGATCGTTAAACGGACTTCATCAGCGATATTAAATGAATAATAAAGACGCGCTAAGCTAACCTGATTGTCACGACCTTGAACGGAGTAATCGAGAGCGCTAGCAAAGTTTGGTTCTAAAAATCCTGATGTACTATCAATTGCGCCCGCACTACCAGCCAGCAATCGAATCTTGAGTAGATCCTTTCCAACAAAACTAGTATTGAGGTCGATAGAGAAGCGATTTAAAAAGGTAACGTTGGGCTGATTACGGGTGATGACTGCGCCAGTTGGCGAAAGAATGCGATCGCCGCTAAAGCTACCTGCGGATAGTGCAAAAATTGCTTGTCCTGAGAGTTTGGTTGTCGGAGAAAAATTTTGTACTTCTAATTGTTCTGTGCGTTGTTCTAGATTATTGACCTTTTGGGAAATTATGCCTAACTCTGATGTGAATTCAGTTTGTAATCGATTTAAGGTACTCAGATCCTCTTGACTTACTTTGTTGCTCAGTCCATTTCTGAGCATCTCATCTAGTTTATTGATGCAAGACTGTAGCCCTGCGGCAAACTCGAAACGACTCAAGGCGACATTACCGCGATAGCTGCGATCGGGATAGCTCTGAATACAGCCATAACGTTCAGTTATGGATTGCAAAGTTACAAATGCCCAATCTGTGGTTTTGACATCTGATAGCTGATTTACAGTCAACTCTTCTGCCTTTACAGCATCGGCAAAAGTGAAATTCCCAAATACAAACAGAGAAATCAAGAAATATTTGTATTTAAATATATTCATCTTTAATCTTTAATGATGTTACGTAGAAGGAATTGCTTTGATATAAAATGTTGAGGAATGGAACGGGGGACACAGCCCCTGAAAGATCTAATTAGTCGTTCCAATTCCATAGCAAAATTATGAAGGCGATCGCTAACATCACCATCGCTCCTGCCGCTAAGCTATAGGTTCCATTCAAGCCGACCGCTAGGCTCAAAGGCTGACTGACAAGCGGTGATAAAAACTGACCTAAAAATATAGAAGTCGTTAAACCACCTAAAACGCTGCCGCGCATATTGATTGGAGTTGCCGAGGTCGGCAATTAACACCGTAGTGGCAATCATAATGCCAGCGACGCTAACTCCCAATAAGGCGCGACCGATGATAATCGTTTCTAAGGACTCCAGCCATAACCCCGAACTGCCTGCAAGACCATAGACAATAAGGGCTATTAACAGTAGGGGTTTGCGTCCTATGCTATCTACCAAAATCCCTAATATGGGAGCGCTTATAGCTATAAAGAGCGCAGGTAAAGTCAGTACTAATCTTACCCAATAAGCAGAGTTTGGCACTGACTCAAAATGCTTCAACATCGCTGGCAAAGAAGGTGCGATCGTGGCGCTTGCCATAATCGTCAACATACTAGCAACCAGCAGAGTTATGCGAGTAGTTAGAGAATTAAATTTTGAGGCGATCGCTGTTTTCATTTAGTTGTATTGATTCTATTCGATCAATTTTGCCAGAACTTCTTCATACATGATTGTTTGAATCTTCTGTCCAAAATTTTCCGACCAA
>CAIJEA010000532.1 GCA_903819605.1 uncultured cyanobacterium
ATTAGATCTGTCAAACCATTTCTGTTTAATTAATGTTAAGTAATTAGAATTTTGTGAATTCGCAGCAGAGAAAAAAGCAACTTAGACAAAGATTAATTAAGCAACGTCGCCAAATAACCCATGCGATTTGGCAACAAAAAAGTCAGGGCTTGTGCGATCGCCTTTCAAATTGGCAAATTTTCCAACAAGCACAAAATATTTTAGCTTTTACCAGTTTTCGCCAAGAGCCAGATTTAAGCATCCTTTGGCAAAGATTTCCTGACAAAACTTGGGGATTTTCGCGCTGCGTTGAAAAAGATTTAATTTGGCATCAAGTAGCGATCACTGATTTTGAAAGCAATATGCGATCAGGAGCTTTTGGCATTCTCGAACCACATCATGATTTACCGCTTATTGATTTAAAGAATATCGATCTAATTTTGATTCCTGCGGTAGCCTGCGATCGCCGAGGTTATCGACTTGGTTATGGTGGAGGCTTTTACGATCGCTGGTTACCGAATTCTACAGGAATTAAAGTAGGCATTATTTTTGATGAATTTTATCTAGATGAGCTACCGAGCGATATTTGGGACATACCGTTAGATGAGATCGTCACTGACAAATAAGATAGGCAGCACGCCATATTTTGGGTTCCGAAGCGCTTCGTGCTGCAAGCAATGTACGGTAAGCCGATCTAGTTCCTTCGTCATTTCGCAGTATATTAGCACTCAGTGAGACAGAGTGCTAAAGCACGCAATATGTGACCAGATTTATACCTTGAGTCACTACCTGCAAAGTCCGCTCTGATTAGATTTTAAGGAGGTATAGATATAGTGGCATCGTTAACCCTAAATACTGGTACATTGCAACCCCTAGGCGATCGCCTATTGGTCAAAGTAGCCACCAAAGAAGAAAAGACTGTTGGCGGCATTTTCTTGCCAGATACAGCACAAGAAAAGCCCCAAGTCGGTGAAGTAACTGCCGTTGGACCTGGCGCACGTAATGATAAAGGTACTCGTGTTGCTTTAGAAGTCAAAGCAGGCGACAAAGTTTTGTACTCCAAGTATGCAGGCACTGAAGTCAAAATTGACAGCGTAGATTATCTGCTACTTGCTGAAAGAGATATTCTTGCGATCGTTGAATAGAGCTAATAGCAATTAGCTATTAGCAGTTAGCTTTCATAAGACTTCTAAAGAAGCAATTTAAGGAGAGCTAAACGCTAACAGCTAATCGCCAAAACCCTCATAACCAAATTACCAATTACCAAATTAAAAGAAAATGGCAAAAATCGTAGTATTTGATGAAGAGTCCCGCCGCGCCCTTGAGCGTGGTGTCAATGCATTGGCTGATGCCGTGCGTGTAACTCTTGGACCTAAAGGTCGTAACGTAGTTTTAGAAAAAAAATATGGCGCACCTCAAATCATCAACGATGGTGTGAGTATTGCTAAAGAAATCGAATTAGAAGATCCTCTAGAAAATGCAGGCGCTCAACTAATTCGCGAAGTTGCTTCTAAGACCAATGATGTAGCAGGTGATGGAACTACCAGTGCCACCGTATTGGCTCAGGAAATGATTCGCGAAGGCTTGAAGAACGTTGCCGCAGGTGCAAATCCAGTCGGCGTTCGTCGCGGTATCGAAAAGGCAGTTGCACATCTCGTTGATGTCATTGCTCAAAAAGCAAAAGCTGTTGACTCCAATGCAGAAATCGCTCAAATCGCTACCATTTCGGCTGGTAACGATTCTGAAGTTGGCGAAATGATCGCTCACGCTATGGACAAAGTTGGCAAAGATGGCGTAATCACCGTTGAAGAATCGAAGTCCCTCACAACTGAATTAGAAGTTGTCGAAGGTATGCAACTCGATCGCGGTTATATATCTCCTTACTTTGTCACCGACAACGAACGTCAGTTGGTGGAATTTGAGAATGCGAAGATCTTGATCACTGATAAGAAGATCAATGTCATTCAAGACCTCGTTCCTATTTTGGAAAAAGCTGCTCGTTCTGGCTCTCCTCTCGTCATCATCTCTGAAGATGTTGAAGGTGAAGCTTTGGCAACTCTAGTAGTTAACAAGCTCAGAGGTTCTCTGAATATCGCTGCTATCAAAGCTCCTGGTTTTGGCGATCGCCGTAAAGCAATGTTGCAAGACATTGCCGTACTCACCGATGGTCAAGTCATCTCTGAAGATACTGGTTTAGAACTCAGCGCCGCAACCCTCGAAATGCTAGGTACTGCTCGCAAGATCACCATTTCTAAGGACAAAACCACAATCGTCTCTGACATTGCGAACAAAGCTAATATCGACAAGCGCGTTGCTCAAATCCGCAAAGAATTGGATCTCAGCGATTCTGACTACGATAAGGAAAAACTCCAAGAGCGGATTGCTAAGCTCTCTGGTGGCGTAGCTGTAATCAAAGTCGGTGCTGCCACAGAAACCGAACTCAAGGATCGAAAACTCCGCATCGAAGATGCTCTCAACTCCACCCGTGCTGCGGTTGAAGAAGGCATCGTTCCAGGTGGTGGTGCAACTCTTGCTCACCTCGCTGTAGAATTGCTAGAGTTCAAAGCAACCTTGAAGAATGAAGAAGCGATCGGTGCTGAAATCGTATCTCGCTCCCTCTCTGCTCCTCTTCGCCAAATCAGCGATAACGCTGGTTTAGAAGGCACTGTTGTTGTTGAGAAAGTCAAACAACTTCCTTTCAACCATGGTTTTGATGCTCTCAAGGGTGAATATGTAGACTTGATCGCGACTGGTATCATTGACCCCGCTAAGGTTGTCCGTTCTGCATTACAAAACGCTGCTTCCGTTGCTGGTATGGTCTTGACCACCGAAGCTCTCGTAGTTGAGAAGCCAGAGAAAAATGCTGGTGCTGGTGCTGGTGCTGCTGGTATGGGCGGCATGGGTGGCATGGGCGGCATGGGTGGTATGGGCGGCATGATGTAATCATCCACTTTTAAAACCCTAAAAAGAAGAGGGGGCGCAAAGCGCCCCCTCTTCTTTTTAGGGTTTTAAGTTGAATTAATGTGATTCCTACAGCTAGGATTTATAAAGATCACAAAATAACTTTAAAAGTAATCCCTTTTTATGACTCAACTAACTGAGCAAATCTTGCTTCCTAATAATTTAGAGGATGCTACCGAACAGGCGATCGCTGCCACACATCAGGCGATCGCGGATGGAGCACCTCGCGTAATCGCCGATCTCAGATTTCCTGAACTCAAAGTTATGCCGATCGCCTATGAATTTGCGGCGAGCTTTAATCAGCGCTATGGCAAAGAATGGCAAGCTATCTTTTCGGACGCAGGGGCGGCAGCGTTAGCAAAGCGGGAGTGGGCAGATCTCGATGTATCAGTACGTGGTGTCAATGAAGGGCGTAGGGCGATTCGCGAAGAAGACAAAGCATTTTTGTTGATCGAGCCAACCTCGATCGAAGTTGAATTGGTAGAAAAGTTAGCGCAGCTAGCAGGCGATCGCCCATTTGTAATACTCAATCCCCGCCTTGAAAATAGTGAGGTCGGCTTGGGATTAGCATCTCGTCAAATGCGCGATCGCTTTTTAAGTACCTTCGAGACTGCCTATTATATCAAGCCTCTGGAGCTTGGTGCATTATGGCGCTGTTATCCGCAAACATGGCAAGTATGGCAACAAACTGAGGAAGGAATGCAACCACTAGCCGAAGTGTCACAACGTCCTTCTAGTGACGATATCGATCGCTTATTTCAGCAAAAAACGGGCAAGCAGTCAGGTTCATTTTTAGGAAGATTACAACAGTTTTTTAACGCTTTAGCGAGATAATGGAGGAGCAGTACAATAAGAAGCAGATTTTTGTGACGCAGCGGAGCCGTGCCACAAAAATCTGCTTCTTAATTAAATAACGTATATTAATAGCGCAAATAATCTTCATTCCCTACTGTTCTAATGCGTCGAGCGATCTTTTGTGATTTTGATGGCACGATTACTGCTGTGGAAACCTTTGTGGCAGTCTTGCAAGAGTTTGCCCCAGATATTTCACAACAATTAATGCCCCAGATTTACAATCAGACATTAACTTTGCGGCAAGGCGTGCGCCAAATTCTAGAATCAATTCCTTCATGTCGTTATGCAGAAATTCTGGAGTTCACGAGATCGCAACCTATGCGGGAGGGGTTTGTAGAACTGCTTGATTTTCTGGATACTGCGGAGGTTCCATTGATTGTCGTTTCAGGCGGTTTACAGGGCATGGTTGAAGTGGTGTTAGATGACCTAGTAGATCGCGTTCAGGCAATTCATGCGATCGCTGTTGATGCTACTCAGGAATATTTGCAAATCCATTCATCCTACGAAGATGGCACTGAAATGGTCGCAAAGGTGAAGGTGATCCAAGAATATGGTGCGACCGAGGCGATCGCAATAGGTGACTCGATCACCGACTTAAATATGGCACTCCATGTCCCACTTGTATTTGCTCGCGATCGCCTCGCGGTATATCTCGATCAACACCAAAAAAGCTATATTCCTTGGAATAACTTCTTTGATGTGCGTGATTATTTAACAGAATTATGGAAAGAAGACAAAATGACTTGAAACCTACATTTCAACGTAGGGACAATTCATGAATTGTCCCTACGTTGCTTTCTTTTGTTTAGACCATAAAAACCAAATAGAGTGGGCGCAAAGCGCCCACTCTATTTGGTTTGACTTCTAGTTTCTATTGAATAAAAGTGAATTTACCACTATTGCCATCAGCTTCCATTTTGATTTGAGCTACAAAGAACTTTGCTTGTACAATTTCGCCTTCAGGCGTAAAGGAAATATCACCAAGCGGAGTTTCATATTTTCCCACTAGCAAAGTTTCATTTAATTGAGTGCGAAGTTGAGGTAATGCCAAGGTATTGAGCTTAGTCTTCTTATCAAGGCTACGCAGGGCTTCCACAAACACTTGGACACCTGTAAAGGCTTGAGCGCTAAACTGTGGTGGTTCCTTTTTATTCTGCTCGGTATAGAGTTTACGGAAAGCAGCATTTACATCATTCTTTAGCTCAGGACTATAGGCTTGAGCGATGATAATGCCATCACAAAGGGCTTTGCAAACTGGCAAAATATTAGAAGTATTTAAGCCATTACCGCCAATAATTAGACCTTTATAACCAAGTTCACGCAACTGTTTGACAAGGTTTCCACCATCAGCCGATAAGCCCGAAATAATAATTAAATCAGGTTTGATATTAATCGCGTTAGTTACTTGCGATTGAAAATCTGTATCAGTTGTTTGGAATGTTTGCACAGTTGCTAATTCCAAACCTTTTTGTTTAACTGTCTCTTGGAAAGTACCTGTTTCAGACTTGCTAAATGCATCGTTTTGAGCAAAAAAGACAGCAACTTTCTTGATTTGGGGATTGATTTTCAGCGCCGCCTCGATCGCATTGGGTGCAACTACGGCTACGGGAGCAGATACTCGCGAAATGTATTTACCAATTTGGGGAATTCCCTTAGCGGTATTCGAGGGAGCGATGACAGGTACGCCAGCACGCTCGGCGATCGGGTCAGCACTAAAGGCTTGCTGAGAAAGGGTTGGACCAACAATACCAACAACTTTATCTTGGGAAATCAACGTATTAAAAGCGTTAATTGCTCCCGCTTCATCGCCTGCTGTATCTTGAAAAACAAGGCGAATTGGTGTGCCATTGATACCACCTTGCTGATTGAAATAGGTTTCGGCAATTTTTGCACCCGTGACCTCTTCTTGTCCTAATAATGCAACATTACTAGTTTGAGCAACAGCAATGCCAATGGGAATTGCTGTTTGATTACCGCCTGTAGTAGGACTATTAGTGGTAGTAGTGGTCGTGTTGTTGCTAGTTGGGGTACAGGCTACTGCAAGTAAGCAAGACATCAGAGCCGCGATCGCAAAGCCACAAAGTTGTTTTATTGTTTTTTTCATCAAGTTTAGAAGCCTCAAATATTTTTCTCAAATTAGTCTATAACTTTTAGGGACTTGCTATTAATCAAAGTACCTATGGCTTCGACTCCGCCCAGCCAACGTTAGATAAGAGGAGTCGAAGCTATTGGGCATGGTCAATGTAAAAACTGCGATAACGAATCATTCTGTAGCCATTAGGTCAGATACGCCCTTAGCGCCTGTGATACTTTGCGATCGGCTATTTTCTCTAAATATCAAAACAGGTGTGAGGGATAATGAAACTATTTAGAATTCCATTCGTGGCAATGGGGATAATCTTTTCAATCAGCTTTAATAGCAACTCAACCAAAGCACTAGCCAAGGATATACCAGAATCAGCGATCGCATTCCAAGACAAATACTCGGCTCTGAGCAACTCAACCATTATCGATCTCAAGGCTCTCACAGCCGATCCCAAAAAATACAAGTTTTTTACGTTCAGACCCAATTTAGAAAAGCTGATTCTTTCTGGCGATGCAAGTAGTCAGCATATAAGTATCCTGTGGTATACTATTCCCAATGGAAGTGTCGGGCTACATTATCATTCTATGACTGAGTCTGTGTATACGATTAGTGGCTCACAGACTGATGCAAAAGGTGTTTATCCTACGGGTTCTCTCTATTTCAATCCACCTGAAAGTGGTCACAAAATCTCCAATAGCAATGGATTCTTTATCCTTGCCTACGCATCACCTCCTGATTTCAAGAACATAGACAAAATCAAGCCCTATACTCCCGTTCAAATCAATACGTTAGATCCCGATTTGGAAAAGAACTATGCGTTTACTAATCCTAAAGGCGGCGTTAAGGTCTACAACATTCCCCTAGATCCTAAGGGTGGTATGAGTTCTCAAATCATCAAAAGCACATCATTGACAAGCTATGTGTACTCAGGGAATTATCTGCTTGTGCTTAAAGGAAGTTGCAATATTGATGGTAGGAACTTTAAGAAGGATATGCTGGTTGTCGCGAAGACAATTAAAACTGAGTCTTACAAACTCAGTGCGACTAAAGATAGTTCTTGTTTGGCGCTAGGGCTTTCGTTCTAGATTTAACTAAAATTACAGCAATTACCGATCAA
>CAIJEA010000533.1 GCA_903819605.1 uncultured cyanobacterium
ACAGCCGAGCAATCCGAACTAGAAATGTTAATGGAAATTTATCAAGCAGGACTACTCCGCAAAGCCCAAGCCTTAAATGAAAGCGTCAAACGCGGAGCGATCAAATGAGTATAGCTTTAAACAGTATCCAGCCAACATTGTACGAATTAAAGCTAGGCTTAAAGGAACTATATGGCGATCGCGTTCAAAAATTGTAATAATACAATTACCGCCTATGCAGATAAGGAAGTTAAATCATCGTGGAAGAACTCATAGCATTACGCGAACTCTTGCAAAAAGGCAACATATCCAGTGCTCTCTTGATGATTGATGAAATGGAAGAAATGAGCAAAAAGGATATTATCAACAAGATTCGTAGCTATGGCATCATCTTACTTCTGCATCTCATCAGGCAAAAAGCCGAAAATCGCACAACTCGTTCTTGGGATGTATCAATTCATAACTTAGTCTTAGAAATTCAAGATTTGAATGCAAGACCAAACTCTAAGGGAACATATCTAAACGAACAAGAACTTCGTGAATCCTTAGAAAGTGGTTTTCGCCAGCTATTAACCAATCATCTTTAGAAGTCAATGAAGGTCAGTATGATGCAAAAGAACTTCAAAAAATGGTATACAAACAAGAAATATGCGATCGCGCCCTGACCCTAATCTCATTATTCTCAGATAACTAATCAAAAACGAGGTAGTGCTAAAGCCAAAAAAACTCTTGTAGATCATTGACAATTGCTACTGCCTTTTGTGATAATTGACGATTGTGAGATTTTATTGAGCAGCAATACTCTTGGCTAATGTAATTGTTATTGGGGCACAGTGGGGCGATGAAGGCAAAGGCAAAATTACAGATTTGCTCAGCCGCTCCGCAGATGTCGTCGTTCGCTACCAAGGCGGTAATAATGCAGGACATACGGTCGTCGTTAACGATCGCACTTTTAAGCTACATCTGATTCCTTCGGGAATCCTGTATCCCAATACGGAATGCATCATTGCCAATGGTACAGTGATCGATCCGAAAGTGCTTCTTGAAGAAGTGGATCGACTCAAAGATTTGGGTATATCTACAGACAACCTATTTATTGCCGAAACCGCCCATGTCACGATGCCTTACCATCGTGAACTAGATCGTGCTTCTGAAGCTCAAAGAGCTGAGCATAAGATTGGGACAACAGGACGTGGTATCGGTCCGACCTACGCAGATAAATCTGAGCGTGTCGGTATTCGTATAATTGATTTGATGGACGAAACACGTATGCCCAAAAAGCTACGTTGGGCGATCGAGCAAAAAAACATTGTTTTACAAAAGCTCTATAATTTAGAACCCCTCGATGTCGAAGCGATCATCGCCGAATATCGTGGCTATGCCAATCGTCTACGTCCCCATGTAGTCGATGCTTCACTCAAAATAGATGATGCTATCCGTGAGCGCCGCAATATTTTGTTTGAAGGCGCACAGGGAACATTGCTTGACCTCGATCATGGCACTTATCCCTACGTCACCTCATCTAACCCCGTTGCAGGCGGCGCTTGTATCGGCGCTGGTGTGGGACCAACCTGCATCGATCGCGTCATCGGTGTTGCCAAGGCATACACAACTCGTGTGGGTGAAGGTCCTTTCCCTACAGAGTTACACGATCGCATTGGCGAGCATATTGGTGAACGTGGTGCAGAGTTTGGCACAACTACAGGACGTAAACGCCGTTGTGGTTGGTTTGATGGCGTAATTGGTCGTTATGCAGTTCGCATTAATGGACTTGATTGCCTCGCTGTCACCAAGCTAGATGTACTAGATGATCTTGAAGAAATCAAGGTCTGTACCGCTTACGAACTAGATGGCAAAGTCGTTCGCGACTTCCCAAGTGATGCTCGTGCCTTTGCTCGTGCCATCCCAATCTACGAAACCCTAGCTGGTTGGAAGCAATCAACTAGCGAATGTAAAACCGTTGAAGAGTTACCTCAAGCAGCAAAGGACTATCTAAAGTTTCTAGCTGATTTAACAGGAACTCCAGTCGCGATTATTTCTTTGGGTGCAAGCCGAGGACAAACGATCATCGTCGAAGATCCAATTCACGGACCAAAGCGTGGTTTGTTGAGAGCTTAGATTTAACGATTAGCTATTAGCATTTAGCTTTTAGCTTCTGGGTTAAATCTAGGTACTGACAACTACAAATAAATTAAAAGCCAATAGCTAATCGCTAACGGCTAAAAGCCATTAAGCAGTCACTAAATTACTAAAATGCAACTACAAATTAACGCCACTACTCGTCCTCCTGCTAACAATCGCGCTCTACGTCGCGGTGGTCAAATTCCTGCGACAGTCTATGGACATAAGGGAGCAGAATCTATTTCAATTACTTTAGATGCTAAAGAGGCAACTACATTACTTCGTGAAGCAACTATTAATAACACATTGATCGAAGTAAATGTTACTGATGGTGACTTCAAAGGCAAAACACTATTGCGCGAAGTTCAAAATCATCCTTACAAAAATTCTATTTATCACCTTAGCTTTTTTGCGATCGAATCTCAGTCGAAGATTGAAGTAGATATTCCTCTGCACTTCGTTGGTGTACCTGTTGGCGTAAAAGTTGGCGGCGGTTCAGTTGATACGATCAAGAACTATGTGCGTGTATCTTGCGCTCCTACTAATGTACCTGAAAGCTTTGAAATCGATATTACTCCTCTCGAAATCGGCAAGGGTGTCCACGTTAGTGAAATCAATTATCCTGAAGGTGTTAAGCCCGTAACGGAAAGCACTGCACTAGTTGTGACGATTCTGAAGAAATAAAAAAAGGGGGCGCTAAGCGCCCCTTTTTTTATATTTTTTTATACAAGAACTATATGCCGATCGCGGTCTACTTTTAGCCATCCTTCATCTTGTAGTAGCTTCATCGCTCTGGTGACCGTGACGCGGGTGCTGCTAATAGCGCTAGCAAGATGTTGATGGGTAAGGCGGACAGTTAGACGAGTTCCACCTTCGACGGGAATACCAACCTCTTGCTTGAGCAAAAGCAAAATTTGGCGAAGGCGTTCTTCGACCCGTTTGTTGCTCACCAATGCTAGGAGAGATTCGGTTTGCTGGAGGCGACGATTAAGATGTTGCAAAATCCCTTGATAGAGCATTGGCGATTGTTCTAGCTCAATCAATGTAAAACGCATTAGATCGACATCTGATAGGGCGATCGCTTGATATGGTTCCAGATTAGTCAGTGGTAATCCAAAGGGCATTGCTTGTACTGCAAAACCAACTAAGACTTCATCGCCTGAGGGATGCAAGGTATTTAGTTGGACAACACCACGACAAACTACCCACACTTCATGGGGATACATGGGGATAATTTGTCCACTTTTGTAAGTATGCATGGTGCGACCGCGATAAATTTCTTCGAGCGATCGCCGCCAATCAATTACAGAAGTTGTGGAATTAAGATTGAAATTAGGAAACGTGTATGTCATATCAGCAGTAGGTAGACATTTACAATCCTATGTGTTTCTCGATACTATCAGGTTAAGCTCAGTTTATTAAATCAATAAATTCTTCTTAAATTTATGTTTTAGAAATTTAAACCATCCAAAATTGGTATAGCAATAAATAGAGACGACGCTTCGCGTCGTCTCTATTTATTGCTATAAAGCTTTAAATAAAGCGAAAATCTTCTGGTGTATTGCAATTAAATAGCATTGATAAAGGCAGGTTTGATATTTCGATAACTTCTCGATCGCCTAGCCATTTTTGAAACGATCGCCCTCCCTTTTCGATAAATTCTGCTAGCGAATCTTGGCATCCCCATCGATAGAAACCGCAGAGAGGTTCCCATTGTTTTCTATCATCACCATCTAGGAATCGGGGTAAATAGGCGATCGCAGTTTCAGGTAAATCCACTAACTTGCTAGCTAAAGTTTGCAACGCATCACCTTGAATATTTGGCAAATCGCAAGCAAGTAGCAAAATCCAATCGGACGGCTCGGCGATCGCCTTCAGCCCTTGCCAAAAGCCTACTAACGCACCTTCAAATTTTCGATCTAGCA
>CAIJEA010000534.1 GCA_903819605.1 uncultured cyanobacterium
AAAGTCCAGCAGGAGCGATTGATTGATGAGTTACAGCCTATCTTGGTCAACCAGCATCGGAGGGTATACACCCTCTAACTCCGTGTCCGTTGATAAGCTCCCCATCGTTGAATTGGTACAAGCGTGCCAACAAGAAGCGCAGCCGAAAAAGTCTGCGTTCGCGGAACTTATGCGACGTAATCAATCTTATGTCGATCAAGTTTTATATAAGCTCGCTCCTGACTGGCAAGACCGCGCTGACCTAGCTCAAGAGGTATGGTTGCGAGTTTACCGAAATATTAAGCGCTTGCAAGAGCCTGAAAAATTTCGTGGTTGGCTCAGTCGGATTGCGACTAATTTGTTCTACGACGAATTACGCAAACGTAAGCGAGTTGGGAACTCAGTTTCCATAGATGCACCATTTATGTCTGGTGATGGAGATGAAATGGTTTGGGACTTACCTAGTTCAGATCCCAGTCCAATTGAAAATATGTCCACGCAGGAGTTTTATGAGCATCTCCGCAAAGCAATTCAAGATTTACCTGCTAGCTTTCGTGAAACGATTGTATTAAGAGAAATTCAAGGACTATCCTATGAAGAAATTTCTGAATTAACGGGTGTATCACTTGGTACTGTAAAATCACGTATAGCTAGAGCAAGATTGAAACTACAAGCGCAACTACAACCCTATTTGTCCAATATGTAACAAGGGGGTATTTAAGTTATGAGTGCTAACCAAATTTTTAATAATTCTATGACTATTCCAGAGGAGCGCTTTGAGTTACTCAGTGCTTACATAGACGGCGAAGTAACTGATGCTGAAGAGCAACTCGTCGAGCAATGGTTGTCTGATGATGTTGATTTTCGTCGCCTCTATCAGCAGCAACTGAAGTTGCGTCAATTACTAATTGAGCTACCAGTGCCTGTGGCAGCAAATTCATCTGTGAAAGCAGAAACAGAGTTAGTGATTAACCGTGTCATTGCTGAAATTGACAAGCGATCGCAACGACGTAAATGGAAATTAGCAGGTATCGGTATATCGGTAGCAGCAGTAGTTGGCATATTTGGCTCAATGTTTACTTTTAACTCGTCGCCACAATTTAGTCCTGTAGCCAATAGCATTAAAAAAGCAGCGCCAGTTGCGGAAGAACCAGTGATAATCGCGATGGAAGAACCACTTGTGCCGTTGCCTAAGTCGATGAACACCAAATAAAATAACTAAATAAAATAATTAAGAAAGCGTGACTAGCACGCTTTCTTAATTTAGGGAGACGGTTTTCCCTCTCTTAACATAGATCAACTTTATAAAAAGTTTTGTAGAATCTAGAATATTATTGGTCGCGGAAATAGCTATGAGAGACTCAAATAAAAAATCTCGTTACAAGCAACCTTTGATTTATGCTTCGATGTTATTACTGGGTGTGATCTTGGGCGCTTGGGCAGTAGTGTCAGGAGTAAGAGCTCCATATACTACAGCAGTTACGCCTTTACCTCAAGTTGCATCTATATCAACTGCGATCGCACAGGATAGCGATAAGAGTAAAGCAATCCCTGTTCCACATAATTATGTTGTAGATGCCGTTAATCGTACTGGTCCTGCAGTGGTCAGAATTAACGCATCACGTACCGTTGCAAACAGTCAACAAATACCTGAAGCATTTTTAGACGATCCAATGTTTCGTCAGTTCTTTGGCGATCAATTACAGCGTATGCCCAAGGAACGGGTTGAGCGTGGTACTGGATCTGGCTTTATCATCAACAAAGAAGGCGATATTATCACCAATGCTCATGTTGTCAGTGGTGCAGATAAAGTTACCGTAATCCTCAAAGATGGTCGCCAAATCGAAGGTAAAGTAATTGGTAGCGATGAACTAACTGATGTGGCTGTTGTCCAAGTTAAAGCAGATAATCTACCTGTCGTCAGCCTTGGTAGTTCTTCAAATTTACAACCAGGTGATTGGGCGATCGCGATCGGGAATCCCCTTGGTCTAGATAATACTGTTACAGCAGGAATCGTCAGCGCGATCGGTCGTAATAGTGGACAAATCGGTGTCGATAAGCGCGTTAGCTTTATTCAAACCGATGCAGCAATTAATCCTGGGAACTCAGGTGGTCCCTTACTGAATCAAAATGGCGAAGTTATTGGTGTTAATACAGCCATTATTCAGGGAGCACAGGGTTTAGGTTTTGCGATTCCTATTGAAACTGCCCAACGCATTGCGAAGCAACTGATCCAAAGTGGCAAAGTTAGCCGCGCCTATCTTGGTATTCAAATGGTGACCGTCGATCCAAATGTCAAGAATCAAGTGAATCAAGATACCGAATTTGGTATCAAGATTTCTGAAGATAAAGGCGTATTGATTACCAGAGTTGTTGATAATTCGCCTGCGGCAAAAGCAGGAGCTAAGCGCGGTGATGTGATTGTCAAGTTTAATGATAAAGAGATTTTGACTGCCGATCAAGTAACTCAATTAGTGGAAGATCGATCTGTTGGAGACAAGATTAGTATGGAAGTAAAGCGGAATGGAGAGACAGTAGCCTTAAGTGTTGAAGCTGCACAGTTTCCCCAAAAATTCCCTAATTAAGGCTATCCAATCTCTTACAGCGCTTTGCGCTCAAAAGCAAACCAAGAAAAATTTTGAAAGCGTTGCAAAGCAACGCTTTCAAAATTTTTCTCTTGGCATAATGCAAGTGACTCTAGCTATACATGCAGGTAAATCCCTATGAGTAAGTTTGTTGGTTGGCTTGGTGCTTTGCTACTGATCTTTCTGGCAGGATTTGGACTTACTCAATGGTTGAATTTGCCCTTTGGCAACTTTATTGATTGGGTAATAGGGGGAAGTATTTTTGCCTGGTTGATTATCATCGTCACCGTACCTTGGAATGTTTACTTTCAGTCCAAATCTGTTTTGAATCAAGCGCAAATCTCAAAAGATAGAGGGATTACGATAGATGAACAACAATTACCCTATGTCCGATCGCTTGTACAGCGATCGCTTGCTTTAGCGCTTGGCTTGCATGTGATATCGGCGATCGCCCTATATGTTTTGGCATCTAGCGGTGTTGGTACAGTTGGTTATGTTGGGGCGATCGCTGCACTTTTGCTGACGATATTGCGTCCTACTATTAGCGCTTATGAGTATATATCTCAAAGATTAAGAGCTATTTCGCAACAAATTGATTATCCTCGCGAAGATATTCAGGAGCTACGCCAACGATTCGCCAATTTAGAAGAATCAGTACGACAAATTAACGAGCAACTCAATACCAATAATCCTTATTCATGGGTGTCAAAGTATGAACAGTTTGCTGATGAGACTCGCAAAGATTTATCTCGCTTAGGTGCAAATATTGAAGACCTACGAGCCACTAACGATCGCGATCATGAGCGATTGATACGAGAATCCCGACAGGCGATTGCTCAACTTAGCACCGATAGTCAGTTTTTAGAACATGTCGGCGAAATTATTCGGTTCTTTAAAAATGCTTAATCCAGAAATATAAGGCGGCGCAAAGCGTCACCTTATATTTCAGTCGCTATATCAGCAGAATAGCGCATTATTTTTCCTTGCAAGTATGATGAGGGTAGATTAGTTTTAAACAATGTCATAATCTTTGTGATCCCTTAAGATTCTGGCTATTAACTCCTTCGTAATTAGCGATCGCTTTTACTACTATGATTTATCGACCCATGAATTTACAAGATTCAACCATAGTTGAAGGCAGTCAATTTGAACATTTTCTTATCTTGCAAGATCCTGAAGGTGAGCAAAAGATTTTACTGGATAACAAAAGCTATGTGCTGGGCAGATCTCCAGAAAATGATATCCTCTTGAGATCTCAGTCAGTGTCGCGTGAACATGCAACCTTAACGAGCATTGTCGTACCCGCTCCCCTATTGCAATTATTTCGCCTAAGCGATGGCACTCTAGAGAAAGGGAAAAGTACTAATGGCGTGCAGTTTAATGGTGAACTTCGCGATTCTTGGATCTTAATGAATGGCGATGAGATTGTATTTAGTAGTAACTCTAAAGCTGTCTATCGCATTGTGCCTGAACCGCCCTATGCCAATGGGAAAGTAGATGTATTTCTAGAAGGTCTACATGATTTAGCATCCAATCAGAGTAAAGCGGGGAATTATACTGAAGCTGAAAAATGCCTCGATCAAATCTTAGTTATAAATCAGAAGTTGTATGGAGAATCTGATCCCAAGGTTGCTAACTGTCTAATTGATTTAGCAGTTCTCAGCTATTCCCAAAATCTGTTCAGCAAAACTGAAAATTTATTTCTACAAGCGATCGCCATTCGCAAATCAGCTCTTGGGGATGATCATCCTGAAGTGGCGATCGCCATGCTAGATCTAGCAGCAATATACAAAACCCAAGCTTTGTATGACAAAGCCGAATCGATGGTTTTGCAAGCATTAGAAATTAAACAAAAGGTTTTAGGCTTGGAACATCCAGAAATTGCTGCTAGTTTAGTTGACTTAGCAGCCTTGTATTATTCACAAAAGCGTTATCAAGAGGTGAAAAATCTCTACGAGCAATCGATCAAAATCTACAGGAGATCGCTAGAAGCAAGCCATCCCAGTGTTGTATCAGTTCAAAAAAAACTAGTGAGTCTCAAGAAAAAATTACGACCAAAGTGGCTGTCTTGGAACGTTTTAGTTCCCGCTTCTTTTGTTTTGCTCACTGGAGTTGTGGTTTACACCATCCTTGCGCCAAAGACTGATATCACTTGTGTCAAAGTTTTACCTAATGGAAGTACTCAATCAATATCTGGTGATGAATGTCGTCAAATTAGCAAATAGCCGTAATATTTGGATTAAAAATTTTGCTATGCAAAATTTTTAATCCAAACAT
>CAIJEA010000535.1 GCA_903819605.1 uncultured cyanobacterium
ACCCTGCGGGTGCGACTCTCACAACTCATTTCTGATTGCTATAGTGTTGGAGTCATGATAGCGCAAGGACAGGAATACCAATATCAAGAATGAGAAAACCAGTAAGTGTTGTATCCTTAGCAATAAAAATGAGAAGTGAAGGGATGGGAATCAGCGCCAGTGGGAGAGTAATAGAAAAATGACAGATTAAGCTTGGGGCAATTGCTCTAAACATTTAGCTTGTCTGACAAAAATAGGCGATCGCTGATTAATTTTGGATGAGGTGCGATCATGTTAGAAAAACCTAGAGCTTAATATATGTCCAAACAATTATTAGAACCATCTTGGCGATCGCCTTCATTTTGGATAATTGTGGGATTGTTTGGAATAGTTTTTACTTTAGAATATGAGACCCCATCAGACTTTGTAATGGGCTATCTCTATATTGCGCCAATTCTGATTGCTAATTTTCGACTGAGCCGTGCTAATACTTTTAAATTCATAGGTACAGCAGTCATTCTGACTCTACTAAATATCTGGATTCCACTTAATCAAGAAATTCACACTTCAATGGTCGCGAATCGCTTAGTCACGATTTTTGCTCTAGTATTAACTGGAATTTTGTGCGATCGTCATCGTCTAAACCAGCAAACCTTAGTAAAGCAACAAGCGAAGCTACAGGCTCAAGAGAAAATCATGAATGTGCGCGAAGATTTTGCCTTCACGCTTGCCCATGATTTAAAAACTCCATTACTAGGGGCGATCGAAACTCTACAAGCCTTTGAACGAGAACAATTTGGGAGTATTCAGTTTAAACAAAAAACAGTATTAGCAACGATGATTCGCAGTCATCAGAACAGTTTGCGCTTAGTTGAAACCCTTCTTGATGTCTATCGCAATGAGACAGAAGGATTGCAGTTGAAATTAGCTCCAATTAATTTGGCAACCTTAGCGGAAGAAGTTGCCACCTCAGTGCTTCCACTATCGAATAGTCGCAGCGTTTGTTTAAACTTACATTATGGTGATTCTGAATTTCGTAAATTTCTTTGGGTAAATGGTGATGTCTTTCAATTGCGGCGGGTCTTTTCAAATCTACTCACCAATGCCATTAATCATTCACCGAGAGGGGCTAAAGTTGAGGTAGTCCTAGAAACAGCGTCATCGCATCAGACAGTCCAAGTGATTGATTTTGGCGCGGGAATTAAATCCGATGAAAAACCATATTTATTTGAAAGGTTTTATCAAGGTCAAAGCGATCGCCAAGCTAGCGGTTCAGGACTAGGATTATACCTAACCCGCCAAATTATCGAAGCACATGGCGGTACAATCTGGGCAGAAAATCGCGCTCCTCAAGGCGCAATCTTTGGATTTCGTTTACCTGCCTTACCCTATTCATCGCAAGATATCATATAGAGTGCGGTGCTTCGCACCATACTCTAATCTAAAAAAATGACCTTAGATCACCACAAAATCCTTTTAGTCGAAGACGATGAGCTATTTCGTCTGGGCTTACAAGTGCGCTTACAACAAGAGACTAAAATTGAAGTTTTGGCTGAGGCAAATGATGGTGAAACGGCGATCGAACTTGCAAAGCAACAACCCTTCGATCTAGTTCTACTGGATATTGGTTTACCAGGACTAGGCGGTATGGAGACTTGCCGTCAACTCAAACTCAATCATCCAAACTTACCGATTTTGATATTAACTTCGCGCAACGAGCGATCGCTGATTTCCCGATTAGTATCCGTAGGCGCTCAGGGCTATTGCTTAAAAGGAGTTGCTGCCGAGACATTAATTCTTGCTATGCGATCGGTAATTGCAGGTGCTTCTTGGTGGGATGCCACAGCTACTGCTGAAATTCAAAATATTTTTCAAAATCAGACAAATGAACTTACCGTCGATGATTCATGTAGGGCAAAAGTTAATACTTTGACGCGGCGCGAGAAAGAAATCTTGATGTTGTTGTCTGAGAATAAAACTAATCAAGAAATTGCCGATTTGCTCTATATCTCTTCAGGCACAGTGCGCGTGCATATCCATGCAATTTTGCATAAATTTGAAGTAAGCGATCGCAAACAAGCGATCGCGATCGCTATGCAAAATGATTTTTTATAAAGCAATAAAAGTTTTGTTTAGGATATAAAACCCAAACAGAGGCGGCGCTTTGTGCCGCCTCTGTTTGGGTTTTGATTTGTCCTAGCTACTATAGGATTTGGCATTGTGGACAAAAATGCGTCGATCGACCGCCGAGTTTGATGCGCGAAATTACCGTGCCACAGATATTACAAGGCTGACCTGTGCGCCGAAATACCCAAGCCGTATCAATGTAGTTTCCCTTAAGTCCAGCCACATTTTGAAAAGAGCTAAACGTCGTCCCACCTTTGGCAATGCCATCACTAAGCGAGCGTATAATCCCTTGATGTAAATCTTTGACCTGCTCCGAATCAAGAGAATTCGCCGCTTTTTGGGGATGAATTTTGCCAAGAAATAACGATTCATCAGCGTAAATATTGCCAATTCCTGCAACGGTTTCTTGATCTAGTAATACCGTTTTAATCGGGCGACCAGTGCGGCTGAGTTTAGATTCTAAATGCTGCGGTGTGAACTCAGGGGCAAAAGGCTCTAAACCTAACTTTTGCAAACCCGTAATCACCGATTCAGTAGATCGATCCGATGGGACTAACCACATTTTGCCAAAAGTTCTTTGATCGTCAAATCTTAGCTCTTTCTGGCTGATACCTTTTTCCTTTTTTCTTTTCCCCTTTTCCTTAACGAACAGTCTTACACGAGTATGCTTGCCCACAGGTGCATCGCGATCGCACCAGAGCAAACTCCCTGTCATGCGTAAATGAACCCCTAGTTGATTTCCTTGAGAAAGATGTGCAATTAAATATTTTCCCCGTCGCTGCCATTCTGTGAAATCAGCACCAATGACAGATGCTAAAAAAAACTCTGGCCGATCGGGATAGGCGATCGCACGGGGCAGTAATATTTCACCACCTTCAATCTGCCAACCCAATGTATTCTGATTTAAACCAATACGAACTGTCTCAACTTCTGGTAATTCGGGCATTATCTACAGCGCTTTACGCTCACATTAAAAAAGGTACAATCTTTGCTACACAAAGATTGTACCTTTTATTGAGTTAGAAGAATCTAGGCGACTTCTTCAACTTCGTCGATCGCAAAGTTGTTGGTTGCGATGTTGGAGTAGTTTACGCTGTCAAAACGAACGATCACTGGATAAATGATACCGCTCTTATCAACAGAAGCCACAGTACCGACTTCGCGATACCAGTAGGACTCTTTACGCAAAATGCGAACCTTAGAACCACGTGCAACTGCCATAGTTTTATCCTTATTCCTAAAGACTGTAATGTGAAAAATAAAATGATTACAGATACCGTCTCTAGGTTACTGTGAGGCGATCGCCTCTGTCTATTTCTAACTCGTTAAGATTTGTGAAATCATAGCTAGATGTCTTACTTAGCAAAGCATCTAGCTATGGCTATAGCCAAATAAGTTAAGACATAAAACCCAGACGGTAGTTGCGGCGCGAAGCGCCGCAACTACCTTCTGGGTTTTGGCTACTGCTATATCAACGGACAACGACTGTTGTGCCAACAGAAGCCCAACTATAAAGCCATGCTGCATGATCTGGTGCAACATTTGTACAGCCATGACTGATCGGAATACCAAAGCTACGATGCCAATATGCGCCATGAATTGCGTAATTGCCACTGTAGTACATCACATTAGGCACATCTGGTACGTTGTAGTCTTCTCCTACCATCTTTGCGGTGGGATACTTTGCTTGAATTGCAAAGATGCCTCTAGGTGTAGGAGTAGCACTTTTACCTGTTGAGACAACTACTGCATAAACCTGTTTATTACCTTGCCATGCTAAAAGCGTTTGGCTACGCAAGCGAATTTCGATCCAACGCTGTCCAGATCTTTTTAAACGCTCAATATCGCGGTTGCTAACACTGTTACTACGAGATGGGGCTTGGGCGATCGCCGCATTTTTATTGAACCAGTTGCCAGTTCCTACTAGTAATAAAACCGTAATTAAACCACTGGATATAGTTCGCCAATACTTAACCATTTTGATCGTAAAGTTGCGTATTAACAAACAATTATGCCCACACCCTTATTAAAACACGACAAAAAGCTGTAGATATCATAAAGCTTCGCTATTTCCAAACCCCAAAAAGAATGGCGACGCAAAGCGTCGCCATTCTTTTTGGGGTTTTATGTCCTAAGCAAAATTTGCATTGCTAAGTACTTAGAGTACTGCGATTCAATAAAGAGACAGATTTTTGTGGTGCGGCAGAGCTGCGCCACAAAAATCTGGCTCTTTATTTTACTGACCGTCCTTTACACAATTATATTAAAAATTATTTATTGTAAAAATAAGCGATATCTTTGTCTTTAAGTGGGGAAAAACCTGCATCCAACAATTTTTGATTTAGTTCATCTTGAGGGATATGCTTTGCGCCAATACGGACAATGCGCGATCGCATGGTGTTGGTTACGCCACTGCGCTGACGACCTGCTTCAAGCGCCATAACACTGCTATAGAGATCGAGTTTTTTCGGATCGATCGGTGTGCCATCAAAATCAATGCCCTGTGCGATCGCTACATCAATCGCATCAGCACCTGTTGTTAGAGAATTATCAGCCATAAAAATAAGTAAAACACGAATATTTGTTACAAGTAATGCTTTGCATCACCTTCAACAAGCTACCACTGAACGCGATACATACAAGACAGCAAGCCATCTTTTTTCGCAGTAATTTTGCCACCCATCGACTGCACCATCTCAGTAATTTCACTAAGCGCCGTTAGAAATACCTCAGAGCCTAAATAGGTTTCTAAAATCGCCCAATTTTCCGCAAATTCTAAATCTGGAGCGATCGCATCAAAAATCAATACCCCATTTGGCTTTAATACCCGTTTTACCTCACGCAAAACTAATTTCCAATAGTCCAAAGGGTAATAGCAACTAAACCCAGTTGCAATCACGCGATCGAAAAATCCACTCTCATAACTTAGCTTATGTGCGGCTCCAAGCTGTACACCCTTAAACAACTTGGAATTAAGCTGCGAACCTCTTGAGTTAAGTGCTTCTTTAGCCACAAAACTTATTTCTTGCCCATAAAAAAATACTTCCCAGTCGCGCCAAGGATAAATTAAAAAGCTGACCCCACAGCCAATGTCTAAGCAACGCTGATTTTTTTGAAATTGGGCCAATTCCCAGAAAGGTGAAGCAATTTTACTAGCCAGAGTATGACTCACCCATTCTCGAAATAGCGGCATCGACTCCACCTCTGCTGGCAAGTCAAAAGCCTCATTACGATATTCGCGATCGTAGCGCTTTTGCACCATGGCGATCGCCTCTGTCCATTCATCCGCCTGAGAAGTAAAAGCTTGATTCATTTCGGTTTTTGTTAAAGTTAGATTTAGTAAGGAATATCATCAATTTCATGATTCACAATACGGTCACGAGAATTTGAGATGCGAGAGAAAGATTCCCATGTCTTTCCATATTCTTCTAGCTCAGGAGTCGAGCAAACAACAGTTAGATAACTACCACCGTGATGTCGCTTTAATCGACTCATGGCAACATAAGCTGCTGCTAAATCTGTTGATTTTGTAATGGCTATGATCATATACCGAGCCTCCCATCCTTTAAAGCTATGAATTGTGCAAGCTTTAATACGAGCATCACCCATAAAAAAGCTCATTTTCCTAGCTTTTTGCGCTTTACGATTTTTGTCAAATACATGCAAAACATTAAAGCGAAGACTTTCTAAGATACTGACGCAAGATAGACCAGTTTCATGATCAGGAAATAGTAGAACAATATCGGAAAATGCTATGTCACCTAGATTTGCAAGTTTAGGAATATTAAAAGTAGCATCATATGCACAGACTTTAGAGACAATAGATTCCGAGCTAGCCTGAATCCAAGATAAGGTCACTGGATACAAGTCTAGTTTTAGTGTTTTTTCAGCATTCCACAACTTAATATTTGCATCAGGTAAAAATTCCTCAATAAAAGCTTTGAGATAATCGATTAACTTAGGTGGCATTCGATAACAAATGCTTAATTGGTTACGAGCACCATTAGGGAATCCAGCATTTTTCATGGATTCGTCCGTCCATCTCTTAGCTTGATTATAAAGATCTTGGTTTTTATCGTCTACAAGAACAATTTCTCCACCTTTTTTCAACATTCGCCTTAAAGTATTCCACCAATCTAGATTAAAGTCTTGTCCTTCATCTACAAGAATGGCATCATATTTTTCAAGAAGAATTGACTCTTGCCCAATATTATTTTCTAGGTTATCTATTGCTTCATTAGCTATTTCTGCAATCTTATATTCTAAAATTTGATTTAATTCATCTTCTTGGGGATTATCTGCGAATAAATCATCATAAGAATGCTTGAGTCCTCCTTGGACAATAATATCTTTGCACCATTGATGAAAGTGGGTATAAGTTATATTTTTATTGCGTTTTACTTGAGGATTAGGATGTCGAACCACTAAATCTCTAAGGTAATGCAATAAGGTAATGTTGTAGGTGACCAGCAAAACACTTTTTCCTTCAAGAGAAAGATTGGCTGCTCTATAAGCCAAAACAAGAGATTTACCAGATCCCGCTAAACCACTTATTCGTCGGTATCCTGATCGAGTACGTGTTGTAGCTAGAATCTTTTGTTTTGGATCTTCTAACTCTAAAGGCTGTCGCTGAGTTTGGGCAAAATCAGGCTCAATTAGCCACCCCCGCAAAGCATCTGCAATCTCTGGCTTCATGTATCTGGAAGTTGGCCATTTAGCTGAAGGAAAAACAGAGCTTAGGCGATTTGCTTGTAATTCATCAATGCCCACTAAAGGAAGATAATTTTGAGAACTATCAGGATACTTTTCATACAAAGGTTTTAATAAACTTTGTACCCTCTCAGTCTTAGCTCTTGTAAATATTACGCCTGCTGTCACAATTGCAAGATATGACTTATTGCGTTCATCACAATTTTGACCAATCAACGGTGCATACAGATTTATAATCTGGTCTCTGTAGTGAATTATCTTGTCAACAGGATTGTCTCTAGATTGAAAGTCTATCCCTAATTTATTCGTAGCCCATAATTCGTTATGTACTATCAGATAAGGTATTGCGTCTAAATCCCAGTGTTTAACTTCATAAACAGCTATCCCAACATTGGGGTTGATCAATACAAAATCTGGACGAAGACCATTCAAATGTGGCTGAATGTAAATCTCCCATTTTTCTGGCAGATTACGCAAAAAGAAATCAAGAACAATGCGTTCACCCTCATTTAGTGGAGTGCGAAGTGTATGCAATTCGTCTAGTGGGGGTGAAACAATACGTGGCATGGCTAAACCCTAATTGGCTTACGTTTATGAAAAATTAATGTCTGCCTGTTTCTCGATCGATTTCAATGTGCCTATTGGAATCATTTTGCTGCTATGAACAGGAACAATAACAGTCCGCCTATTCTCAGGATTAAATAACTTGAGATGAGAGCCATTTTGAGACACTTCTAAAAATCCTGCTGATTTAAGTTGTTTAATAACTTGACTAGCAGTTAATCGCGGAGATTTA
This sequence comes from uncultured cyanobacterium, assembly GCA_903819605.1. GTDB lineage: Bacteria > Cyanobacteriota > Cyanobacteriia > Pseudanabaenales > Pseudanabaenaceae > Pseudanabaena. The sequence goes on from CAIJEA010000535.1 coordinate 7,613, forward strand.
GGCATAAAAATTTATTACAGAGCCAACTCAACTTTTCGCAAAATAAAGCAGTGCTTGGATTTTGGCAAGTGATTTAGGCATAAGAATTTAAAGAGCTAACTCAACCATTTCAGAGCTTGGCTTTTTAACTAATAAATGATCTGGCAATGGTTCTAGCATCAGAGAAATGGCTTCTTTAAGGTTAGATATAGCCTCTTCACGATTATCACCATAAGAAGACACAAAATTTAACTCTGGGCAAGTTGCCGAATAAGATTGCACTTCCTCATCCCATTCTAAAATTGCACGAACTATCATAAATTTATTTCAAAACTCAATATTTTCGTATAAATCAGCCAAGCTAACCTCAACACCAATCGATGAAAGCATAAACCGATCATCTAAATTGTCATACTCGATAA
>CAIJEA010000536.1 GCA_903819605.1 uncultured cyanobacterium
CTTCCCATGCGACAATTTTGTTGAGTCGGTTGACGACGTTGCCACTGATGAATTCTTCTCTGGTTATCCATTCGCTGTTGCTAGTTTCTTGGACGGTTGCTGGTGGGATTGTGCCGTTGTAGAAGATATCGCCTTCTAGTTCGCTGATGACTGTGCTTATGCTTTTGTCGATGAGGTTGGCGATCCAATCCAAGTCGATATAGCTTTTAGCATCTAGGCATTGTGCTAGGGCATCTTTGGCATTGTTGGCGCGATATCTTGGGGTTGCTCTGACTGTCCTTTGATGGAAGATGGGAGATTTAGTGGGGCTTTTGCCTTTGCCTCGGTCGATTTCTAATGCTCTCAATCGATAATAGTTGGGGTCTTCTTGGAAAATACTGAGGTTCTCTTTGCTGGTGAAGTGTCCGAATCTAATTGCGAACTCATCGTATTTTTGATTGAGAATTTGGCGCAGTTTGGCTAGTTCTTTTTTGTCTTCGTACTGCTGCATTCTCAGCACTAGGTCTAAAATCTTGGCGACAGACATGGCGGCACGAATGCGTTGTTGTTAGTTTGCAACTAGTTCTAGCTGATAGTCGGTGCGACGATAGATTTATCCTTCATGTTCGCAGAAGGCATTTGGTAGCACTTTTTGTAACTGTGGTGGAATTTGAATTACTTGGGTTTGAGTTGTGGCTGGTTCATAGAATTTGGCGATCGCTTTCCCAATCTTGCTAATCTCTTTTCTCAGGTCAAAGTTTGCTGGGGAAGTTACTCCTAAATGCTCTCCTCCATATAGTTTGGCGACGGTCAGTTCTCCTAGAATATTGCGGAATTTTAACGGGGTCGTAGTCATGGGCTTTTCCTTAAATAAAAAAGCACCTCATTCCTTAAAGTGAATGCGGTGCTTTGTAACTTTTGTGGGGTGAATACTCCGTAGAGCTGCCGCTAGGCTACTTAAAGAAATGAGATCTCAAGCATGGATAAAGTTTTGCCAACAAACTTGTTTATGGCTGCAAATCTAAGTGATATTGATATAGATCTAAATGCCTTACTGGGTAAATAGAAAAACCAACGAATCCCAATCACTTCTTGAAGCGACGCTACCGCAATGGCGATCGCTTTTTTGTTGATTAAAGTTTGTTGATTAAAGTTTATCTGGCGATCAACTCGCTAAGGCTAAAATGTTGAATTAGCCTCAAAGGTGGTGTTATGGCTTCGCGATTCTACTCGGTTGCGTTTGTTTTGATAACTGGTATTTTTGATTTATTTATCGGAAAATTAAAGACTGTCCCCTCACCGAGACAGTCTTAGGAAATCTGGGTACGGGTTACAAAAAATTCGGCAAAAATCAGAATCTAATTTGACTTTCATGAATTACGCCTATTGTATTTCTACCGCAGGCATCTGTGTAGTACCAAGACTCGTTGCCATTGCCAAAACCACGATAGATAATATTAATAGTTTCTGAGTTTTCGATCGTGCAAATAATGCTGCCATTTGGCTTAATTCTAATGTTTGAGGGAGGATCGAAGAGCAAGGCTTTAAGAGGACTGCCATTTTGACTAACGCTCGGTCTACTGCCATCACAAACTAATTCAAGCATTTTTCGGGTACTTGGGGAATTTGATACCGTATTCCAATGTCTTTCAGGGTAAGTCCAATAACCATTCCCTTTATCACAATTAGTTGCAGCCAAAAATCTTTCAGCTCCCACATAAAAGGCAAAATCAGCCACTGGAAGCTCAACTAGACCATGAGAATCTTCGGGGATAAGATATAGCGCGATCGAACATGTATCTAAGTTGATTTCCTTTCCGTCAAAAGTCTTACCAAGGAAAAACTTGCATGACTGAGCAGCCGATTCTTGAGTATTTAAGGGGAACACTATGCCAGAAAAAACAATACAAGTTCCGATTACTGAAGTTAACTTTTGAATCATACTCATCGTACTTACCAGTGGAATGATAGGGTAGGACAGAAGCCAGAACCAATAAAGACTTTGAACGACTTTGGCAAAATTTTCATTGACCAGTATAATCGACCGTCTCTTGGCTGGCAAACCCGATCATCCTTAGCGTAACACTCAGCAACTTACCCTTAGAGGCTTTAGATACTGGATACGTGTAAAAACCTGCAAGGTGGCCGTCAAAGCTATACATAGAAAGGCTTTCAAAAATATATCTTTTGTCTTTTTTGTTAAAAAATCAACGACGGAATGCGCGTTTGTAATCTACCTATAGGTGAGAAAGCAATGTTTTAAGTACTTACAATTTTTCTTGTTATTAAAACTAATTTTTCAGTATATCGATTAATGCTTTTCCTGTAATTGCTCCGTAGGTTGCTGCACCTGTTATTCCTCCTAAAATTAACCCACAGAGCACTTCGCCCCCTAGCGTCCCCCATGTGTGCTTAAATGGCAGCTTTTCAGCAACAAACCATTCCAAAGCGAAAAATAAGCATCCTATGATCGCTGAGCCAACAAAGCCCATAAACGTTGCCAGCAACCATTGCCAAATCTTTGATTTTCCTAATACTCCACCTTGAGCAATCCCCATCGTCAGGATTCCCAGCAATGCCAGACACACCAATAGCGGGTTAGGAATTCCTACTATATTTAGATTTAGGCAGATTATTAGATATAGAGGACATAATGTGCAGAAAAAAATGATTATACTGCCCGTTGTCGCCAAGATCCATCGACGGATGTTTACAATATATCCTCTAAGCACTGTCCATTGGGCGAAGCCCAAAAACGTGCCCCCAAAGCTACTAGCTAACGCGCTACTGATAAACATACGGGATAAATCTATTAGACGACAATTAACTTGTCCAGTCGCGACAATTAACTTGACCGGTTGAGAGAAGAGGAGGAAAAACGAAGGAACTAATTGTCACTTACCTAAAAGCGATCTCAAAATGAGATACGCAATCATAGAGAGGAGAAAAGTAGACAAAAAGCAGAAAAAGCCTTATGCCTTTCCCTAATAGTTTTCAGGGAA
>CAIJEA010000537.1 GCA_903819605.1 uncultured cyanobacterium
ACCAAAGGCAGCTTGATACTCATCACTGTCGATGTAAGAATCAATCTCTGCGTCATAGCCTTCAGCTACACAACGGACGATATGCTCAGAGACTTCGCGTTGATCTTGAGGTGCGCGTCCGAGCAAATGTAAAAAGTTCAATTCTACAAAACGATAGGGCGCACAAGAGGAGAAGTAGCGATCGCGATAAAAGTCAGATTTTGCAACGATTCTCACAAATTCGCGAACAGAAATTTCACCATTTGTTAGTTTCGATTCTGCAACAACTAAGCGCTCGCTCTCCATAACATGGGGATTGCCCCAAACTTGCTTGTAAACTGCGCGAATGACGGTATCAATTGTCATAATTATTGTCTCCAAAGTTAAATCAAGTTAAATCGACTAAAAACAATTGTGATGCCAGAAACTACACAGCTTTAATGCTCAGGATCTTCCCAGAAGCGCGACTGATCGCTTGAATTTGAGAAGTCATTCTATTAGCGGAAACAATGTACTCGGTAGTAGTTGCTGAGGGCTTATTTTCAAAATTGGAACCAGAAACCACAATCTTGAAACGCTTTTCAGTACCAGAACCAATTACAGTGGCAGTAGAGGGATTGATCTTAGTAGCGCTGTTAGTTGCAACAGCAAATACGAGTTGTGAAGCTTGTACGGCGCTGTCAAGCTGTGCAGCACCACGATCAAGAGCAAACATGTGGTTATAACCAACCTGTTTAGAGTTGGCGGCACTATCCTTTCCTCGATGGGAAGGAACGGTATTTTCACCAAAGGCAGCTTGATACTCATTACTATCGATGTAAGAATCAATCTCTGCGTCATAACCTTCAGCTACACAACGGACAATATGCTCAGAGATTTCGCGTTGATCTTGAGGTGCGCGTCCGAGCAAATGTAAAAAGTTCAATTCTACAAAGCGATAAGGCGCACAAGAGGAGAAGTAGCGATCGCGATATAAATCAGACTTGGCCACAAATCTTACAAACTCGCGAACAGAAATTTCGCCATTTGCCAGTCTCGATTCAGCTACAACCAAGCGATCGCTTTCCATCATGTGAGGATTGCCCAAAACTTGCTTGTAAACTGCACGAATGACTGTCTCAACGTCACCTAAGCTATTCGCAAACGTTGCATTCATTACGTCTGTCATAATCATTTATCTCCAAAGTTATATATATTTCAAAATCTCGATTATTTCTCCTTTACTTAAAGTTTTAGAGATTGTAGAGCTTTTGAGAGAAGAGAAAAAATTTATTGAAAAACAAAAATACTAAAAACTAAAGGTAAAAAATTTATTATCTAAACAATGGGGAAGAGTCCAAGACAAATCCCCATCCTACGAAAGCTAGCTTAAACAACTGTAACGCTGGAGATCACGCCGCCTTGAGCGTGGATGCGCTGAAATTGTGCAGAAAGCTGCTCAGCAGGAACTAAATACACCTTATTACTACGGCGGAACTGAGAAACCTTGTTTACAGTCTTGGCACGATAACCAGTAACTTCAATCCGATAAACATTGCCAATACTAGAAACAGAAGTTCCAAGAGGAGTGCGCCGTGAGGGCGCATCTGCTGGAGTGCGGAATGTACTTCCAGCACCAGAAGAAGGAATAACCGCAGTTGCAGTTGGATTGATTACTAGAGAATTTAGTTTGGGGCTAGTACCAGATAGATCGCCCTTTAAGCTGCTGCTAGAAGCACCGCGCACCAATTCAAAAGTATGAGTAAACTGCACCATGCTGGTACAAGCTTCAGACTTGTAGCCACGAATATATGGAACGATGTTTTCACCAAAGGTATTCTGGTACTCATCACTATCGATATAGGAATCGATATCAGCAGCAAATCCTTGGGTATCAAGGATTGTGCTGTGTCCGCGCATTTCTTCCAAATCTAGTGGAGGACGACCAAGTAAATGACGGAAGTTGAGTTCGATCGCACGATAGCGAGCGCAACTGGTAAAGAATCGAGAGCAGTAAAGATCGGACTTAGCAACAGCCCGTACAAACTCACGGACGCTTAGGTCTCCGCTTTTAAACTGAGATTCGGCAACAGTTAGTCGCTCGCTCTCCATTACATAAGCATTGCCAAGAACTTGGCGATAAACTGCACGAATAATGGTTTCAAAATCTTCCTGAGATTGTCCTAATACCCACTCAACAGGTGGCGTTTCATCAAATAGGCTCACACCTAATCGCGAAGCTGGTCCAAAGGCCATTACAAAATATCTCCTAATCTAACGAAAGAATTTAACAAAAATGACTTTAATAAAAGCTTGTTGTCTCGCCAACTTTAGTTCAGATGCTCAATAAACACTTTTTTTATTACGCCCTGATGACTAAATTCTCTTACAAGTCCGCCGCATTAATCATCAAGATTTGTAAACCTGCATAATTTCTGCACAATTTAAAATAGCGATCAGATTTATGAGTTATGGCTTGGCGGAGCAAAGCACCGTTTATCCTTATCCATAGAGATTTTCAAGTGAATGGATACTCGTTTGAAAACATAAAACCGCATTAAGTTTTAGCAATTTGCATTTTGCTGTAGGCGAAATGTAAACTGCTAAGATCGAAAAAAATCATGATTTAGTCATGAGCTTTTCTAAATCAAACAAAAATCCATGAATGTATTCTTCAGTCCAGTCTGCTCCATAGAATCGAGTGAACATCCCTCTAGCAGGATCTTTCTCGGCGCGATAACGCAGGTAGCGAAGCTGAGATGCTTCTATCTCCACTAATTGTTCTGGATCGGTTACTGGAGTAGCGCGATCGCAAAAATCTAAATATGCTTGTAAATAATCTTTAAAAGCCGAAAAGACATAGGTTTCCACTACTTCATTCTGTTGAGGTCTTGTCCAGAGAAAAGCAGGCGAGAAAAACTGACTTGCTTCCTCTGGAAAATCACCACCCCAAGGTAAATGAGGTTGATAAGATTCAAAGATAGACAAAATGGGCTTTGTATATTTAGCCTGATATTCGAGACTATCGCGAAATAGAGGCTGCATATCTAAAGCAATTAAATGTCCCCCTGGTAAAGTTACCAAGTCCGCACCAAAGAAAGGCAAATCATAATTTAGTCGCGGAAAAATTACGAAATTTAGAACTTGAAGAGAAATGCCTCCTTGCACGTGAGCGGCTCGAATCTGTCGTAATTTGGAGGATTGATATCCGTGACTAGTAGTTAAGACTTCATTCTCATGCTTCCCTTTCCCCACGATCGCTGATTTTGATTCAAAGCCATCGGGTATCGGATAGGAATGTAAATCGGGTAATCTCTGCTTTAAATAGGCGATCGCATGATCTAAAAACGGCTGATAGAGAGTCATCTTAAGAATGAACCCCAACCGCTAGCGGTCTTGCATCCTCAAACAAAAATCCGTAGAGGAATTTTTCTGACCATTCATGACCGAAATAGCTACTGAATAGACCAGACGCAGGATCGCGATCGGCACTGTATTGATCGTAATCTTTCTGAGCCTTGACAATTCTCTGGATATCCGATTGATCAATGAGAGGATTAGCCTTAGCCTCATCAATCATCTGCCAATACAAATTCAAATAATCCTTAAATGCCTCAAACACGCGAGTTTTTACCGTGTCTGGATCGGTTTTGGCAAACAGTAAATATTTCGAGAAGTACTGATTCGCATCGTAAAACTTCATTTCCAGATTTTGAGATAGTTCTGGATACTTGTCATGCAAAGATTTGAGAGGATGAATATATTTTTCGAGATAAGATACATCTTGGAATAATGGCTGAAAGTCCATCACAATCAAATTCTTGACCTGTCCAAAAGACAAGAAATCAATCCCCAGCAAAGGTAAATCATACTGCTGACTTGGATAGATGACACTGTTAAAAATTTGAGCGCTCGCACCTGCATCAATATATGTGTAGCGGATTTTACGAAGTTCGAGACATTGATAGCACCAACTCCTAATCGTTGCAGGATTTCGACCACGCTCACTCTTACAGAACTCTAAACCCGCTGGTATCAATCGACTTTGTAGATCAAATCTCTGAAATAGTGACTGATCTAAGCATTCCAAGAAAGGTTTATACATAATTTTTTATAAAAAACAAAAAATAAATCTCTATTAAAAAAAGCTAAAAAAAGCTAAAAAAACAAATTTCATTTCCACAATTCTTGGATAGTCAAGACCTAGCAAAAAGTCTCTTATCTCATCTTGTTATGATTGATTTTCTTACAAGTCCGCAACTTTAATTATCAAGATTTGTTAATCTGCATAAATTTTGCACAATCTCTAGGGATCAAGATAGCACTTCAAATAGCAATAAAAAATGAAAGAATAGCCTAAATGGCTATTCTTTCATTTTTTATTTAGCAATTTATTGGTAAAGTTAAAGATTAAAGAAAGATTTATGACGCTTAGTGCCACAACTCCTTCTTAGGCTCTACCGCAAATTTGCATCGCTGAGATAACGTCTTTCTGAACAGTAGGTCATTAAATACACCCCGTTCATCATCCTAATTGTGCTAACTCGAACTCGAAAATCATCAGTAATAAACCAACAACGTTCTTGCCCTTGATTATTGTCATATTCTGTATCAATAGTTAAGATTCCATCCTGTCCAAACCAATATCTACTAATGACAGGAATTTTTTCGACATAGCCTTGATTGCGTAAAAGTTTACCCGAACGACCTGTTTCATCGTCTGGTATATCTACTAATATAGCAGCATGATCGGGATTTGGTTCTTGTCCACCCTCTTCATGAGCCTGCCACATAAAACTTGCTCCCCCAGAAGCGATCGCTTCAGCAAGATATCCTGTACCACCTTGAGATTCACATATATTTTTAACTTTGGGATCATCGTGGTTTAGGACTTTGACATGGATTTTTGATTCTCCTGACTCATCTTTGACAGTATCAAAATGATGTACGGTACGATGAATAACCCAAATTCCCTCGCTCTTACAAAAGAAATCCATCATCGTCATTGGTGGCACTAGCATTTATATAATTATCCTTTTTAATATCAATCTAAAAATTCCAAAAGCTGATGGTGGACGCGCAGCATACGCCATAGATACTTAGTTAGATTCTGACACCTTATTTAAAAATATAAAATATGAAAATACAAAACAAATCCCAAGAAGTTTTAGGGGCAATTAAGTCGGGAAAATCCTTAGCTATGCAAGATCTCTATCACTGCAATTTGAGTGGGTATGATTTGAGTGGGGCAAATTTTCACAAAGCAATTTTGGTGCGTGCGAACCTAAATCGCGCCAACTTAAGTAACGCGGATTTAAGTGAGGTGGATTTGCGCGGTGGTGATTTGGGCGAAGCGATTCTGAAACAGACTAATTTGCAGGGTGCTTGTCTATATCGTGTCAATTTGTATGGAGCCGATTTGTCGGAGGCAATTTTGCAAGATGCCCAACTACAGGGAGCAATGTATAACAGTCAGACGATTTTCCCTGATGGTTTTGCCTATAAATCATCGGGAGCTGTTGGACCGCATGCAAATTTAAATGGCGCACCTTTTAACACGGCTAACCTGAAAAATGCGGATTTGCAAAGCGTAAATTTTTTAGGTGCATACTTGGGTGGGGCTGACCTCTCAGGTGCAAATTTGACAGGAGCACGGTTAGTTCAAGCAGATTTACGTAAGTGTTTTTTGGTGGGAGCTTGTTTACGCAATGCGCGACTCAATGGCGCTAACTTGTCGGGAGTAGATTTGCGGACTGCGGATTTAACTGACGCAGATTTTGAGCAGTTTGAGAGTATTGCGGGTGCAGATTTTAGTTATGTGGTGGGCTTGACGGAACAAATGCGATCTCGTCTACTTAGACATCATCAGCAAGATCTAGAAACCCTTAATCCTTTAACCCTCAAGACCACATTAGCAAGTTTATCTGAAACTCTCCGTTAAGATTTCATTTCAAAGCAAAGTATTATCCCAGTCAATGCGCGTTTTTACGTTGACAGGAATATCGGTGACATTATCTATAGTCAAAGGGTAAGTGAATTTTTGCAGTGATTTGAATGAGACAATAGTCATGGCGTGAAATTTTGCTTTCTTTAGCGCTATATACAAAGGTATAGTAGTTTTAAATAGTTTGAGCAAAGCACGCGCAAGCTGCTCTTAAACCTTAAAAATCTATAAATCATTACTAAAGATGATAAGTCTCAATAGTTATCACAATTTTTAATATAAGGAGAAAAAATTTGTCTAAAAAACATCCAGTTATTGCAGTAACAGGTTCATCAGGTGCTGGTACAAGTACTGTTAAGCGAGCTTTTGAACATATTTTCCGAATTGAAAATATCAAAGCGGCTGTTATCGAAGGTGATAGCTACCACAAATTTAACCGCTTAGAAATGCGCGAAGCAATGAAAAATGCTGTGGCTGAAGGTCGTAATATCAGCCATTTTGGTTTGAATGCCAACTTGTTAGATAAACTAGAAGCTCTGTTTCATGAATATGGTGAAACTGGTAGTGGACAAAGACGTTACTATCTGCACAGTCCTGAAGAAGCCGCGCATCACAATGGTCGCTTAGGTACTAGTAACCAACCTGGTGAATTCACTCCTTGGGAAAGCATCGAAGCTAACACTGACGTACTTTTTTACGAAGGTTTGCATGGTGGGGTAGTTGCTGAAGGGATTGACCTCGCTCAATATGTCGATCTGCTAGTAGGGGTAGTCCCGATTGTAAACTTAGAATGGATTCAAAAAATCCATCGTGATAATGCTGAACGTGGCTACAGTGCTGAAGCGATCGTCGATACAATTTTGCGTCGTATGCCCGACTATGTAAATTACATTGCGCCTCAGTTCTCTAATACTCACATTAACTTCCAGCGCGTTCCTACCGTTGATACTTCCAATCCTTTCATTACCCGCGATATCCCTACCCTTGATGAGAGCTTTGTAATCATCCACACTAATCGTTGCTTCCGTGAGAAGTTCCAAATTGACTTCCGTTATTTGCTAGACATGATCCATGATTCCTTTATGTCTCGTCATACCACTTTGGTTGTCCCAGGTGGCAAAATGGGCTTTGCAATGGAGTTGATTCTCCAACCATTAATCGATTCTCTTGTCGCTGAATCTAAAAAGTTGAAGAGTTAAAAAAAGGGCGCTTAGCGCCCTTTTTTATGATTTGACTTGCATCTTATCCATTAACTCGTCAAAGCGATCGCTATGTAAGCGATAACTTAGAGGGTGAGCAATTAGTCTGGCAGTACTGTAATATAGCACTTCGATTTCAATCAGTCCGTTATCCTTTAAGGTCTTACCCGTAGAAACCAAATCAACGATCGCCTCAGCCATACCTGTGATGGGTCCAAGCTCAACGGAACCATAAAGAGGAATGATTTCGACAGGTAAATCGATGCTGTCAAAGTAAGTGCGAGCGCAGCCAACATATTTTGAAGCAATGCGGCTATGGGGTGGTAGGTCTAAGGGCAATCGGTAGCGACTCTCCCCTGAAACAGCGATCGACATCCGACAGCCCCCGAATCCTAAATCTAATAATTTTGCAACTTTTGGCGTTTTTTCGCGCAATACATCTTCACCGACGATGCCTGCTTGGGCTTGTCCATATTCAACATAAACAGGTACATCCTGCGCTCTGACCAGTAAAGCTCTTGCTGTTCCTGTGGGATCTAAAATTTGCAGTTGGCGGTTAGAGGCATCAAGGAATGCACTAAAGTCGAGTCCTACGCCTTGGAGTAAACCGATCGAGTCTTTTAATAATGAGCCTTTGGGCAGAGCGAAGGTGAACATGGAATAGTTTGCTACAGCGTTGGTCATAGTCCATTTTATAGCTATAAACACCAAATAGAGTTACGACGAGAAGCGTTACAACAACAAGTACTTGTGCAAAATAAATTACCCAAACCTGTAAAGTTGCGCCCCACTGGGGGTGCAACTTTACGGGTTTGGATGTGTAATTAACTATGTACATCTACTTATTGTCATCATGACAGCTTCAAAATCTTTTCTGGGCTGACTTTTCCCCAAAGAATGTTAAATTGAAAAGGTTAAATTTAGTAAGCAGTTGGCGATCGCCTTTAAGCCTAAAGCCTTACAAATAAAAGAACTCTCACCATGATTCTCGTTATTGACAATTACGACAGCTTTACATATAACCTCGTGCAATACCTTGGAGAACTTCTGCCCGAATTCCCCACGCTAGGCGAAATTATGGTTAAGCGAAATGACGAAATAAGCATCGAAACAATTAAACAGATAAATCCCGCAGGAGTCGTCATTTCACCTGGTCCCGGCCGCCCCGAAGAAGCAGGCGTTTCACTCGATATTATTAGGGAAATGGGTGCAAATACTCCAATTTTGGGCGTATGTCTCGGACATCAGAGTATGGGCTTGATGTATGGCGGCAAGGTTGTCTCAGCGCCCTACTTAATGCATGGCAAAACATCACAGATTTATCATACAGGAGTCGGCATTTTGGAAGGGCTAGCCAATCCCTTTACCGCAACTCGTTATCATAGTTTAGTGATTGATCGTCACAATTGTCCTGATGTACTTGAAATTACAGCTTGGACTGAAGATGACATAATTATGGGAGTCCGACACAAGCAATATCCTCATGTCCAAGGCGTACAATTTCATCCTGAAAGTATCTTGACTGAGGCAGGCAAAGACTTACTGAGAAACTTCTTAAAAGGATTAAGCGTCACAGTCTAATACTTAGGGTAGGCGGTACTTCGTAACGTCTACCTTAAATATTGTTGTGGGGCAGTCCTCACATAATCCAAAACACTCAATTAACCAAACAACATGCGCCGCAGACAAATTCTTCGACTTGCTCAAGGTGGACTAATCTCAGCATTTACAGCAGGAATCATTGCTGATGCAGCTAAATCCCAGACCAATTCAACCTTAAAGCTTGAGTGGCTAGGACATATGTCATTCTTAATATCAGGTGATGGAGTAAGGTTTTTAACCCATCCTTTTCGACCTGCGGGTTGCACTGCCAATTTACCTGCACCCACAGCAGCATCTGACTATATTTTGATTAGTTCACGACTTCTTGACGAGGGATATTTAGAGAATTTACCAAAGGATACGCGAGTATTGTCTGAGCCTGGTTCTTACAATATTAAAGGTGGTATTAACATGCAAGGAATTACGATGGATCACGATCGCATTGGTGGTCGTCGATTTGGGCGTAATGTAGCATGGAGATGGAAACAGTCTGGAATATTCGTGTTACACCTTGGCGGTGCGGTAGCACCTATCACTGCTTCACAGCGAATTCTAATGGGTCGCCCCGATGTTTTAATTTTGCCAGTTGGCGGTAGCGCCCAAAGTAACGATCCGATGCTATCAAAATCCTATTCCCCCATAGAAGCGCAAGCGATCGTTCAAGAACTAAATCCGCGCATCGTTATTCCAGTGTATTACCGCACCGATAAATCCAGTAAGTCTTGTCAGCTAGCCTATATAGATGAGTTTCTTGCTCTCATGCCAAAAGACAGTATTAAAAAATTGGAAGGCTCAAGTTTAGAGCTTAATGCTAGCAGCCTGCCGCAAACTACAGTAATTCGTGTTTTAAAATCTTAAAAACACACCATAAAAAATAACCTTATAAAGCAAGGTTATTTTTTATGGTGATACTTTCACAATAGTTCCTATGGTCACTTGACTAAATAACTCTCGAACGTCTTCGTTATACATCCGAATACAACCATGAGATGCCGCTGTCCCAACTGAACTTCGGTTTGGAGTGCCATGAAATCCCGACCAATCTTTGCCATTAGTCCAAAAACCAATCCAGCGATCGCCTAATGGATTTTCAGGATCGCGACTAGGAATTACATCTCCTGTAAACGGGTTTTGCCAAGCGGGATATTCAATAGTTTGTAAAACGCGATGATTGCCTATTGGAGTACTCCATCCTTGACGACCAACCGCCACTGGGTAAGTCTTAAGGGCTATTTCACCATGAAATGCGGTAACAGTTCGCCGACTGATACTAACTTCGAGCCTTGTTACTTGCATCAGATCTCTATCCCACAATTGGCGATTGGGGTTAATCGTATAAGCAGATCGCAGCAATGGAAGCTTCTTTTGATAAGCCAAAGCTTGATAGAGAAGTACCGAGAACTCACCCTTAGAGATGGCTGTATTTGGAGCCAGAATGCGTGGATCGGGATAATTGGTAACTAAGGCTTCCTGAGTAAGTATAGCGATCGCAGGAATAGCGTAATCAGGGACTTGGTCTGCATCTCGATACATTGAGAGTAAATAGGTCTGTGGCGTTTTGACAGCTTTGTCATTTAGGTTAAGCTCACGGGCGATCGCCACTAATGCTTCAGCTTTAGTCGCAGGTTCACTCAAGCGTGTTGTTATTTTAGGAACATTACGATTAGCAAAGGCAGCATCTAATAAATTTGCAAGTTCAGCGCGAGTGATGGGGCGATCGGGCTGAAATAAACTAATACCGTCGGTAGCAGCAAAAGCATTACTTAAATTTGGTTGCAATAGCAGACCTTCCACAAATAAACGCGACCAATGCTTTTGTAAGTCTAAAAATAAATATTGATTGGAGTTAGATTTTGGAGAAGACTTAGTTGCAGTTTCAATGCTATTTGCCCAAATCAGGGAGTTTGAACGATCACTAATTAAAGAAATACAGCCAAATATGTTGATAGCTATAACAACGCGCAAGCAAGAAGTGAAAAGACATTGCTTATTTTGCGATCTCATTCTCATAATTTTCAATTGCTATTGCGCTTTATTATTGATTTGATTATCTAAAGTAGCTATGAAGTCTAGCACATTGCTCAAGATTTATGAGTTGCTAAAAGCCTTACAAAACATGAATCTACATAAAAAATCCCCCACATTGCTGTGAGGGATTTTTTTAATTAACTAGAAAGCTAGATTAACCGAAAGCTGTTGTCGTTGAGGCGATCAGGAAGGCTGCATACGTGACTATGTAACCAACCGTGAAGTGAGCCAAACCAACCAAACGAGCTTGAACGATGGAGAGAGCCACAGGCTTATCTTTCCACTGAACCAAACTTGCAAGAGGTGTGCGTTGGTGTGCCCATACAAGAGTTTCGATCAACTCTTGCCAATAACCACGCCAAGAGATCAAGAACATAAATCCAGTTGCCCAAACTAGGTGTCCGAAGAGGAACATCCAAGCCCAAACAGATATATTGTTCATGCCATAGGGGTTATAGCCATTGATCAACTGTGCAGAGTTGAGCCATAGGTAGTCACGGAGCCAGCCCATGATAGTGACAGAGGATTCGTTGAACTGAGCAACGTTACCTTGCCATACACCGAGGTGTTTCCAGTGCCAGTAGAAGGTTGTCCAACCAATGGTGTTCAACATCCAGAACATAGCGAGGTAGAAGGAATCCCATGCAGAGATATCGCAAGTACCGCCACGACCAGGACCGTCGCAAGGAAAGCTGTAGCCGAAGTCTTTTTTGTCCGGCATGAGCTTAGATCCACGAGCATCCAACGCACCCTTAACCAAGATCAAGGTGGTGGTGTGTAGTCCTAGAGCGATCGCATGGTGCACTAGGAAGTCGCCAGGTCCAACGGTGAGGAACAAGGAGTTATCGCCAGCATTGATACCAGCCAACCAACCAGACAACCAAACGTTACCGCTATTTGGCCATGCAGTAGAAGCGATGCTATCAGGATTAGAAAGTAGGACATCAAATCCGTACAATGCCTTACCGTGAGCAGCTTGAATCCACTGTGCGAACACAGGCTCGATCAAGATTTGCTTTTCAGGAGTACCGAAAGCTTGCATTACGTCGTTATGAACGTAAATGCCAAGGGTGTGGAAACCTAAGAAGAGAGATACCCAGCTTAAGTGAGAGATGATTGCTTCTTTATGCTCAAGCATACGTGCAAGCACGTTGTTCTTGTTAGCTTCAGGATCGTAGTCACGAACGAAGAAGATCGCACCGTGAGCAAACGCACCAACCATCAAGAAACCAGCAATATATTGGTGATGAGTATATAAAGCTGCTTGTGTGGTGAAGTCCTTAGCGATGAATGCATAGGAAGGCATTGAGTACATGTGCTGAGCAACCAAGGAGGTAACTACACCCAAACAAGCCAAGTGCCAACCAAGTTGGAAATGGAGCGAGTTATTGTAGGTGTCGTACATACCTTTGTGACCGTCGCCGATCATGCCGCCAAAAGGAGTACCTTTAGGAGGATTGTGAGCTTCCATGATGGTCTTCATACTATGACCGATACCAAAGTTGGTACGGTACATGTGACCAGCAACGATAAACAAAACAGCGATCGCCAAATGGTGATGGGCAATGTCAGTCAACCAAAGAGATTCTGTTTGAGGATGAAAACCACCCAAGAAGGTCAAGATTGCTGTACCTGCACCTTGAGCAGTTCCGAAGACATGACCTGCGGTATCAGGATTCTGAGCATATACACCCCAGTTACCAGTGAAGAAAGGTGCAAGACCTGCTGGATGAGGAGGTACGCTCAAGAAGTTGTCCCAACCAACATGAACGCCACGGGCTTCAGGAATAGCTACGTGTACCAAGTGACCAGTCCAAGCCAAGGAGCTAACACCGAACAAACCAGCCAAGTGGTGATTTAGACGGGACTCAGCATTCTTGAACCAAGAAAGGCTAGGACGGAAGCTAGGCTGAAGGTGTAACCAACCTGCGAACAGGAGAACTGCTGCGAATACTAGCATCCAGATTGCGCCAGCAAACAATTCAGCGTTGGTACGCATACCGATGGTGTACCACCAGTGGTAAACACCAGAAAGAGCAATATTTACAGGACCAGCAACGTCAGTTTGTGTGAACGCTTCAACTGCTGCCTTACCAAAGTGAGGATCCCAAATCGCATGGGCGATTGGACGAGTGGTGAGCGGATTTTTGATCCATTGCTCGAAGTTACCCTGCCACGCTACGTGAAACAGGTTGCCAGATGTCCACAGGAAGATGATTGCCAAGTGACCAAAGTGCGAAGCAAAAATCTTTTGGTAAAGACCTTCTTCGGTTACACCGTCATGACTTTCAAAGTCGTTCGCTGTGGCGATCGCATACCAGATCCGACGGGTTGAAGGATCTTGTGCGAGAGCCTGGCTAAACTTAGGAAATTTCGTTGCCATAGTTACTTCAATTTCTCCGTTATTATTAGCCA
The DNA here is from genome assembly GCA_903819605.1 of uncultured cyanobacterium. Taxonomy (GTDB): domain Bacteria; phylum Cyanobacteriota; class Cyanobacteriia; order Pseudanabaenales; family Pseudanabaenaceae; genus Pseudanabaena. The sequence continues at coordinate 13,147 of CAIJEA010000537.1, forward strand.
AGTGCACCGTAACGGGCTAGGAAGAATGCCCAAGTTGTGGCAATTCCACCTAATAGGTAGTGAGCTAGACCCACAGCACGACCTTGAGTGATGCTCAAAGCGCGAGGAGAGATAGCAGGAGCAACGTTGAGCTTGTTGTGCGCCCAAACAATTGACTCGATCAATTCTTGCCAGTAGCCACGACCACTGAACAGGAACATAAGGCTGAATGCCCAGATGAAGTGAGCGCCCAAGAAGATCAAACCGTAAGCCGACAGTGCCGAGCCGTAGGATTGAATTACATTGGAAGCTTGTGCCCACAAGAAATCACGTAACCAACCATTGATGGTCAATGCACTCTGTGCAAAGTTTCCACCAGCCATATTGGTAACAGTGCCACTTGCATCAACAGTACCGAAGATATCGGACTGCATTTTCCAAGAGAAGTGGAAGATGACAACAGAAATACAGTTGTACATCCAGAATAGACCTAGGAATACGTGATCCCATGCCGAAACTTGACATGTGCCGCCACGACCAGGACCGTCGCAAGGGAAGCGGAAACCGAGTTCAGCCTTGTCTGGAATCAAGCGAGAGCTACGAGCGTAAAGCACGCCTTTCAACAATATTAAGACAGTAACGTGAATGGTAAACGCATGAATGTGATGTACCAAGAAGTCAGCAGTACCAAGAACCATGTGAGCAGCAGCAACTTTGCCACCAACAACTAAGGTTTCGCCGCCAAAGATGGGGCTAACGCTAGAAGTTGCGTAAGGAGCAGTTGTACCAGCAGCAGCAGCATGAATACCTTGAATCCAGTTAGCGAAGACGGGCTTCAACTGAATTGCCGTGTCAGAGAACATGTCTTGAGGACGACCCAATGCACGCATGGTGTCGTTGTGGATGTAAAGACCAAAGCTGTGGAAGCCAAGGAAGATACATACCCAGTTGAGGTGAGAGATAATTGCATCGCGGTGACGCAACATGCGATCGAGCAAGTTATTTACATTCTTAGCAGGATCGTAATCGCGAACCATGAAAATACCAGCGTGAGCTGCTGCACCACAAATCAAGAAACCGCCAATCCACATGTGATGTGTGAAGAGAGAAACTTGAGTTGCGTAGTCAGTAGCAATGTAGGGGTAAGCAGGCATCGCGTACATATGCTGAGCGACGATGATGCTTAAAGAACCCATCAAGGCTAGGTTAACAGCTAGCTGTGCATGCCAAGAAGAAGTCAAGATTTCGTATAGACCCTTATGACCTTCACCAGTTAGAGGTCCCTTGTGAGCTTCAAGGATTTCCTTCATGCTGTGACCGATACCCCAGTTAGTGCGGTACATATGTCCAGCGATAATGAAAAGAGTCGCGATCGCAAGGTGATGGTGAGCTTGGTCAGTCAACCAAAGAGATCCAGTTTGAGGATTCAAACCGCCCTTAAAGGTCAAGAAGTCAGAATAAGCACCCCAGTTCAAGGTAAAGAAAGGAGTTACACCTTGAGCAAAACTAGGGAAAATATCCGACATCAAGGAAGGATTAAGAATGAACTCATGGGGTGCAGGAATCTGACTCGCAGGTACGCCCTTATCAAGGTAGTAGTTGATAGGAATCGATACATGGATTTGATGTCCAGCCCAAGCAAGAGAGCCTAAACCGAGCAAACCAGCCAAGTGGTGGTTCATCATCGATTCAGCATTCTTAAACCACTCAAGTTTAGGAGCAGCTTTGTGGTAGTGGAACCAACCAGCGAAAAACATCAAACCTGCCATCACCAAACCGCCAATTGCGGTGCAGAGGAGTTGATACTCGGTGGTGATACCAGATGCTCTCCAAAGGTGGAACAAAACAGAAGTGATTTGAATACCTTGAAAACCGCCACCAACATCGCCGTTCAAGATATCTTGACCGAAAACATTCCAGACAACTTGGGCGCTGGGCTTAATGCTGACGGGATCAGACAACCAAGCGGTGTAGTTAGAGAATTTTGCTCCATGGTAGTACATACCACTGAGCCAGATAAAGATAATACCTAAATGCCCAAAATGAGCGGAGAAGATCTTACGGGCAGTATCTTCTTCGGTTGTGAAACTGTCAAAGTCATGCACATTGGCATGAAGATCCCAAATCCATGTAGTTGTCTTTGGTCCCTTCTTTAGGGTGCGGTCAAAGTGACCAGGTTGTCCCCACTTCTCAAAGGAAGTAGGTACTACGTCACGATCAACCGAAACCTTTACCTCTGTGTCTGGCTTTTGAGGAGTCATTGTCATGAAAATTTTCCTCTCTCAGACTGTTAAGACAAAGTAGATTAAACGATTAGGCTAGTTCTCTCATAGTGCTGAATCTATAAATGAGATAAGTACTGCTTTAACAAGAGAACCTAAGCCACGATGACGTAATTATAGATTTAGGTTCGTGTCGCTCTAGAGTCTTTGTAACAATTGTTTAGAATGCGTCAAGTTAGCTCAATCCTTGATTCCACAATATATTTAGACATCTTGATTGAGTTTATTAAGTCAATGCACTTTATGTTTTTCTTAACAAAACTTTATCAAATTTGCAAGCCGCACATTTTGTACCCTATAGCAAAGCAAGTTTTGCTTAGGACATCAAACCCAAATAGATAGAGGCTGCGCTTCGCTCCGCCTCTATCTATTTGGGTTTGATTGGGGCATTGATCTTGTAATTACTCTAAAGTTTACCAATTCTTCAAATTTGTTAAGGCTAAGATAAGCGTGCAAATGTAGCCAGTTTTGACTGGTGCTATGGAGGATACTATGCCTAATGATTTGCCCAAAACTTATCTAGATCAGTTGCGAGAAATGACCATAGTCGTTGCAGATACTGGAGATATCCATGCGATCGAAATGGTTAAGCCCCAAGATGCAACCACAAATCCTTCTTTGATTACTGCGGCAGCGCAAATGCCTCAGTATCAGGAAATTGTGGATGAAACTCTTCTAGAAGCAAGAACTGAATTAGGTAAAGATGCCATGCCTGCTCAGGTTGTTTCCTTAGCTTTTGATCGCTTAGCGATCGCCTTTGGGATGAGGATTCTCCAAATTATCCCTGGGCGCGTATCAACTGAGGTAGATGCCCGATTGTCCTATGACACAGAAGCAACCTTAGAAAAGGCGCACTATTTGATTTCACAATATGAAGCCCATGGCATTTCCCGCAATCGCGTATTAATTAAAATTGCGGCAACATGGGAAGGGATCAAAGCAGCAGAATCATTAGAGAAAGAGGGAATTCACTGTAATTTGACTTTACTGTTTGGACTACATCAGGCGATCGCCTGTGCCGAAGCAGGCGTTAAATTAATTTCACCCTTCGTCGGACGTATTCTGGATTGGTACAAGAAAGATACAGGTCGTGATAGCTATCCTGCTGCTGAAGATCCTGGTGTATTGTCAGTTGCCAAAATTTACAACTACTATAAAAAATTCGGTTATAAAACTGAAATTATGGGTGCTAGTTTCCGAAATAAGGGTGAGATAATTGAGTTAGCGGGTTGCGACTTGTTAACGATTTCACCTGCATTGCTAGATGAGCTACAACATACTGAAGGTAACTTGCTACGCAAGCTCGATCCTGCGATCGCATCTCAATCTGATGTGGAAAAAATTGCGATGGACAAGGAAACTTTTGATGCTATGCACGCTAGCGATCGCATGGCATCAGAGAAGCTCGATGAAGGAATCAAAGGCTTTTCTAAAGCACTTGTTACATTAGAAGAACTGCTCACTGAAAGACTCGCTAAACTTGAAGAACCAGCACTTGCAGCAGTCTAATTTTTTCATTGTGCTTTGCACAGCAAGCAACAAAGAATTAAAAACCTTGCTGAGCAAGGTTTTTAATTCTTTTGGTATTTTAGCCAAAGCGTAAAGCGCTATACTGCGAAGATGTCGCCAAATTCGCCGATAGATCCAACTTCTGCCAACAAACCCAGAGTTTACAAAACTCTGATGGAGCAGTTCGATCTATTACTACGCGCCAAATATCCTCTTATATATATAGTCACTGCCGAAGAGGAACCTGTCGAAGAAATTCTCACTGAAGTAGCACTACAATCTAACCCCAGTCGCAGGATCTTGTTTTGGGACATTGCCATGGGTTGGAGTGATAATAGAGCCGACAAAGGCTCGCTAATGGCAGCTTTATCAAGGATTAGTCAGCGCGATAAGGGAACAAAGGACAGCGATAACGTTTTATACGTCCTGAGAGATTTACACCCGATCCTCAAATATCCCCATCACGATCGCAATATTGCCATTATTCGCGAACTCAAGAATTTAGCACGAGATCTCAAACTCGATCGCCGAACCATTGCTATTACTAGCCATGTTCTAGAAATCCCATCAGAATTGACAGAAGAAATTACAGCGATCGATTTCCCTTTGCCAGAGATCGAAGAAATTGGTTATTTGATCAAGCAAAAGATTTCGCCACAAAAACTTAAGTTATCAAATTTAGCTTGGGAGCAACTGGTCAAAGCTTGTCAAGGTCTGAGCCGTACTCGTATTCAAAGGGTTTTGGCTAAGGCGATCGCGGAAAAAGAGCTAGTAAATGATTCTGATATCGATGCAGTATTAGCTGAAAAGCAGCAAGCGATTAGGCAGACAGGAATCTTAGAATTTTTTACGGTCAATGAATCGCTGAAAATTGTGGGAGGTTTAGACAATCTCAAGCAATGGGTACGCATTCGTCGTGATGCCTTTACCGAAGAAGCAAAGCGATATGGCATTCCCACTCCTAAAGGCGTACTTTTAGTCGGCATCCAAGGCACTGGAAAATCACTGTCAGCGAAAACAATCGCCCACGAATGGAGATTACCTCTATTGCGTCTAGATATCGGGCGACTATTTGGGAGTTTTGTTGGTGAAAGTGAAAGTCGAATGCGACAAATGATCCAACTTGCCGAGGCAACCGCCCCCTGCGTCCTATGGATCGATGAAATCGATAAAGCTTTTGGGAATGCTAATGTATCCAGCGATGGGGACTCTGGCGCAAGTAGGCGAGTATTTGGTTCTTTGATTACATGGATGCAGGAGAAGAAAGCACCTGTATTCATTGTGGCTACGGCAAATAATGTCCGAATTTTACCAGCCGAGCTTTTACGTAAAGGTAGGTTTGACGAGATTTTCTTTCTCAATTTACCTACTGAATCCGAACGGCAAGAAATTTTTAAAGTGCATTTGCAAAAGCTCCGTCCCAGTCGTCTGCGCGAATTTGACCTCTTGTTATTAGCACGGCATACCAAAAACTTTAGTGGGGCTGAAATTGAACAGGTAATTATTGATGGCATCCATCGTGCCTTTGGGCGCGGTAGAAGTGGCAACCGAGAAGACTTTACAACTGAAGATATTATTAGTGCGATCGAGGAAACAGTTCCTCTAGCGGCGATCGCCTCTCAACAAATCGAGTCTCTCAAACAGTGGGCGGCTGAGTCAGGTGCAAGGACTGCCTCGAATGATGAGCAATTACTTCAAGAACTTCGTAAGTTTGCAATTAACTTAGAATAAAAAGAGGACAGAGCACTTTATTTATTCTAAATTTTATGTCCCATTTCACAACGATCGCAGTGGAAATCAAAAATGGTGATTTGCTTGGTCAAGCACTGCAAGAACTTGGCTATCCTGTCAAGAAAAACAGCTTAGTGCGTGGCTATCTTGGCAATACCACCAATGCTGAATACGTGATCCCCATGCCTAATGCCTATGATATTGGCTTTCAGAAAGTAGGCGATCGCTTCGAACTCATTGCTGATATGTGGGGAGTTGCAATGAATGTCGAGGAGTTTTTAGGAGAACTCAATCAGCAGTATGCGACTCAAATAGTTTTAGAGAGTGCTACTCAACAAGGCTTTGCGATCGAGCAGCAAGAAGTATTAGAAGATGGCACAGTGAGAATTGTGCTTGGGCGCTGGGCTTAGACACAACAAGTTAGATGCGTTGCATCTAACTTGTTAGCTAAAAAAGTGATCCCCTTAGTCAGAATTACGGAACAGGGTTAAGACTGGTACACAAGCTCCTATGCATGAGGCGATCGCCCCAATACCTGAAAAGATATGCGGAGCCTGAACATACTTTACTAGTTCGTCTGTTGCGAGAGGTAAAGTTGCGAGCAACATACACGACACACCTAAGCGAACCGCTAATTGATGAATCATGTTTAATACTTGAATTCTACGTTTTTTGATCAATATCTATCTCACACTAGATGGACTCAAGGGGATCGTCATCTATAAATGGAGTGATATATCGATATTGAAACGCTATATGAATGTCAATTTCTATTAAGGGAAAACCTTGAAGAGGTTTGTAAACACGGAAAGCCCTAAAAGTGTGTGGCATGTTCTTACTCCATAAACTTTTGGGGCTTATAGATGGTTTAAAATCGCTAAACCTTGAAATTTTGGCTTAGCAAAGTAATAGCCTTGAAAAAGCTCAATCCCAAAAGATTGCAGAACAATTAACTCTTCATAGGTTTCAATCCCTTCCGCTATTACTTTAATTTCTAACTCGTTACATACTTGAATAATTCCTTTAACAATCGCTTGACGACCCTTATTTTGATCAATATTTCGTATTAAGCCCATATCTAATTTAACTAAATCTGTTTGGAAGTCAGCCAACAAATTGAGTCCTGAGTAACCTGCACCAAAATCATCGATCGCCGTTAAAAAACCTTGTTGTCGATAATATTGGATAATTTCTCGAAGATGAGCATGATCCTTAATTTGCTCTCCTTCAGTAATTTCAAAGATAATTCGATCGATAGGAAATCCAAAGGTTTCGGCTGCCTCAAGTGTTGTCCGAATGCATAATTCAGGACGATAAACCGCATTGGGTAAGAAATTAATACTAACGAAGGATTTAATATTTAATTTTGAGCCTAATTGAACTGCTTTAACTCGACAAGCTTGATCAAAACGATAACGGTTTTCATCATTTATTCTCCCTAAAATATCACTAGCAGGTTCATTATTCATCCCCCTGACTAAGGCTTCTTGGGCGAAAACTTCCTTAGAAGTAGTATTAATAATTGGCTGAAATGCCATTGTAAATTCAAATCCTAGACCTGCTCCTTTTGTACATTCAGCACAACCAATAGGTTCATATTCTTGGTGTTGTATCATTTTGAGCTACCTAGCATTTTCTAAAATCTATCGGGTGCGAAGAAAGCGTAATTTATCTATCAATAAGACAATTTTCTCATTGTATTCAAAAATTAAAATCCCGCTTTTGGTTATATGTCATATTAGCTACTCTCTAAACTTTAAGGTGGATTTGAATAATCTTCTTTTTGCTTACTAAGTGACTGAGCTGAGCATAATTAAAAACCAGAGACAAAAACTGTGGCGCACGCGCAGCATTAGCCACAGTTTTTTGGGCTTTATATTTAATTGCAATTAGCTACTTATATAGGAACTCTTAGGTAATTACGAAGTCAAGAGGAACATATTTCTTTACAAATTTTTAAATATTCGATGAAAACACCCTTTCTAATCTATTTTACTCTGTTATCGTTTGGAAGCCT
>CAIJEA010000538.1 GCA_903819605.1 uncultured cyanobacterium
AATGGTGGTGGCATATCTAGCAATATTAGCGATCGGGTTGCACCTTGCATTGCGATCGCCAATTCTTCAGAATAAACCACTAAATCAGGGATACGTACATTTACCTGTTGGCTATGCACTGCTATTTCCGTTTTCATTCTAAGTCGATTAGCAGGAATTCCTAGTTGAGAAAAATAGATCAATAGAAATACAGCAATTAGTTGATTAATTTCACTTTCTGAAGACACAGGAATTAGTTCTCCATTTTCTAACTCATATAAAGATTCAGTCCCGTCGTTATATTCGAGGAACTCCTCAAAGGTCATTTTTTTGGTGGTTGCAACAGTCATTGTTTTTCTCCAATGGTTTTGCTTAGATTAATTATCACCGATCGCATTGACAATTAAGTGCTGATAAGTTGATGTTGTTGCACTCAAACTGGTATGTTGGTAAGCCTGACTCTTTTAGCTTTTAAATGCAAGTAACCTCCCAGAATTCTCTTTCAAACGTGATGTTACATGTTTGATCGTAATCATCAAGTTTATATTGCTCGTGAGATTGTTCAACACTACAGCCAGTTACGCCAACTACAACCTGCCGAACAAACTATCCTCGATCTTCTAAGTAATGAATGGTCGAGCATGAAAATGCTGGATATTGGTGTGGGGGGAGGACGTACCACCCAACATTTCTCTCGATTAGTTAAAGAATATGTTGGTATTGATTATTCTCAAGAGATGATTGCCGCTTGTGAGAAGCGCTTCCCACCGTCGGCTCAGTCATCTTCTCAATCAAGAGTGTTTGAAGTGGTTGATGCTAGAGATATGAGGCAGTTTGAAGATAATTCTTTTGACTTTCTATTATTTAGCTTTAATGGTATTGATGTTCTCTCCCATTCAGATCGATTACAGGTCTTGAGAGAGGTCAGTCGCATTGGTAAGTCTGGAGGCTATTTCTGTTTCTCAAGCCATAGTCTACAGGGACTAGAACGAGAATTTAACTGGAAGAATCAGGTTAGCTTCAATCCCTTCAAAACTTATGTCAACTTGATCATGTTTGGACTTCTGAGATTCTTCAACCGTTCAATTTCTTCGCAGCAGATCAAATCTTCTGACCATGAAATCATTCAAGATGAATCCCATAATTTCCGATTAAAGCAGTATTACGTTAGACCTCAAGAGCAGATCGATCAATTAACAGCAGATTTTGACAATATCAAAATGTATTCTTGGAAAAGTGGTTTAGAAATCACTAATCAAAAGGAATTAAGCATTAACTCTGATATGTGGCTTTATTATCTTTGTCAGATTAAATGATTAGCCTTTCTTGCTTTCTTTATCCTTTTTGACTTCAGCAGGGACAATGATTGTAGCGTTGTAAAGGCTCTGTTTGCTATCTACTAATTCGGTTAAATCATTGCTGAGTGCGATCGCCTCAGGTTTACCGACATCCTCAAACATGGCACTACAATTCCAATTTGTCATCAGTGTAAGATCTCCACTATCTAATTCCTTGAGTAAAATAACTGACTGAGGGATAGGCTGATTTTGCAGAATAGATGGGACGATCTCTTCAACTTGATTGAGAACCTGCGATCGCGTTTCAGGATTTTTGAGTGCTAATTGTGTCAATCGGACAACTGCCTCCTTACCGCGTAATGCAGGAGTTGCACCTGCGATCGCTGTCTGAGCACTCACAACTTCAAATATTAGAGTTTTATTGGGGGCAGGGGGTAAGGCTACTTCTGTCGCTTTGCTAGGATCTATTGTTGAAGGTGGTGTATAAGCCTGATAGCTGGCTAGATCCTGCCATTGCGAGAGTACAATCACTTGCTTACCATCTTGGCTTTGCAGCAGTGAAAAACCCTTAAATCCAGTAGCTTTTTTGATCAACTTATTATTGACCTTCAGTGACTTCATGATGCTTTTTTGCATTGAGTAGGAGGTTTCATAGATCGCTACAACCTCAACTACGCCACTTGATGTATCAAATTTTAGTGAACTCATTACTTTTCCCGCTTGTGTAGGGCTGGGAAATGACAGAAGGATTAGACAGACTAATAGGCAAGGAATTATTAAGGCTCTTAAAAATGTCCCTAAATAAGCGATCGCCAGCTTAAGCATAAAATCCCTCAAAAAAGCTTCTATAAGCGGGTTATTAGCCCTGCCGATCAAATTATATAGCAGTAGCCAGTTAGGACTCTGCGATTTCATAAAGAACCAGATTTTTTGTGGCGCGACTCCGCCGCGCCACAAAAAATCTGGTTCTTTATTTTTATGAAGAAAGATTGAGATCAAGACGAGAAATTGCAAAACGATAAAAAGTTATCTTTTGAATCAAAAAATAACTTTTTATTTTGTCGTGAATTCGTCATGCTAACCTTGTAGCAAAATTTTCATTCTGCGAACCTCTCAACACAAAATGGAAACATCCTTAGACACCAAAGATGTGAACCCAGCATCAACAGACATAAGCACAGATTCAAAGTTGACGATGGAGCAGTTGATTCCAACTCCTGAAAATTTGACATTAGATCGCAGCTTAGAATCAGCAAGCATTTTGCCAGAGGGGTTTGCAGGACTAAAACTTTCGCAGACAAAACAAAAAGGTGATTGTCTATATATTTATAGTCAGGATCGTGAAGTCGAATGTGCCGTCAAAATTTTAGAGGCGATCGCCCCAAGTACGCAGGATCTTGATAGTTCAGTTTTATTTGCCGAAGGCATCTATCGGCTCAAATTGCATGGCAATGCATGGGCGCTCGGAGTAGATCTGCCGATCGCTCAATCAGCAATCGTTGCCGCCGAAATTATTGCCGCATTACTCACCAACTTTCGTCAAGATCCGAAACTCGCTCAAACAAAACTTAAGTTGTTATTACAAAATAATTGCTTAAATTTGTTATGCGAGACACGTACCGCTATCTTGCAAGCAGAGATGGCATTACCAATGTTAAATACATTGCGATTAGTACGCCCGTCAGAATATTTTCAATCGGTAACCGTATCAAGTCGTGTAATCGGTCAAAAGAAGCCTAGCTGGTCATTTGAGATTGATTTGCTAGCGATCGGATTACCAAGTTCAAACTCTGACCTCTCTTCAATAGAACGGGAACCAGATAACGACAGTCCCCCCCTTGAAAATAAAACTAACGAACCAATATACTGGCAGACCTATTGGCAGAAATTTAGCAAAGATAGTAGAGATCAACTTGTTGACTTTAGTAAATTTTTACTAGAGTTTAAATGGTTAGGACAAACTTCTTCAGCCTATTCTAAGACAATTTCTGTACCTTTGAGCATTGCCAGTTTAGCGATCGGTATTGGCGCAACCATAGCGCTTGATCGCACTCTCGGTTACTACGCCCAGATCAATGAACCTAATAAACTCGTAGCAACCATCCCAAAGACTAACCTGACAGAAAGTTCTCCCGAAAAAGTAATCCCGAATGAACCTGCACCTAATTTTAATATTGCTTTATTTAATGAAAAATTAGCACTTCTTGATTGGCAAATCACCAACAAAAAGCGATCGCCAGACATTTTGATCGTTGGCAGTTCTAGAGCCTTAAGAGGTATAGAACCCAGCGTATTAGAAAAAACATTAATCAACAAAGGCTACAAGGGTATTAGTGCTTTTAATTTAGGTATTGACGGTGCAACTGCCAAGGTTGTGAACCTCCAAGTCACGCAAATCCTGTCACGTCCCCAACTACCGCGCATGATTATTTGGGCAGACGGCTTAAGAGCTTTTAATAGCAGCCGCAGCGACATTACCTATGATGAAATCACCGCCTCAACGGGATATAAGCAATTACAAGAAACTCTTAACAGTAAAGGGATTAACCCAGCCCCCCTATCGACTGACAATACAACGGCGACAAAACCTTCAAGCCCAATCACTCAAGCAATTAATTTACTTTTTGACACTTCCACTAAGCGCCAAGAGGTAAGAAGTTCTGTAGTTAAGAGCTTCGATCGCAATACGCATATGCTCAGCAATAGTGAGGCTTTACTTGCCGCTACGATGCCGAGTACTGCAAATACCCTCGACAGCAAAGGATTTGTTGCCTTTGATATCACCTTCGATCCTAAAACCTATTTCCAAAAATTTCCCCAAGTTCCTGGGGATTACGATATTGACTATCGCAACTTTGATACTAGTGGATCTCAATTTGATGCTTTTGCGAATGTAGTAGATTTTTGCCGACGCAATAACATTGAACTTTTAGTCGTAAATATGCCACTACATGCCACGTACCTCGACGAGATTCGTACTCGCTACGAAGCAACTTTTAATCGGCGGATGGAAGAACTTGCCCTGCGCGAAGGTTTCACCTATCTTGATATTTCTCAAGCAATTCAAAACCAAGCAGAACTTTTTTCTGACCCCAGTCATTTAAACAAACAAGGAGCGATCGCGATCTCACAAATGCTAGCCCAAAACCCAAAAATTCATTGGCAATCTCTCAAATTTTAAAAGAGCGCTCATTTATTTCGCTTCGAGTACTATAGCTATAGCCATGCAAAAACCAGAAGAGAGTTACGGCGCTAAGCGCCGTAACTCTCTTCTGGTTTTTGCTTTTGTCCTAACATAATTGGCTACTGCTAAGTAGGTTGCTGGAATTAAATGTAGGATGGGTTAGCGATAGCGTAACCCATCATTTTTACCCAATTGATGCGTTACATTGAACTAACGCATCCTACAAATAAATAAGCCCAGCTACTTATATAAAATTTTTTGTTTTGTAAAAACTGTCAAATAGTTGTGCTATTTTTTCCCAATATAGTGATACAAACAGCTATGATCGCGTTACTTGGGTAATGAAATTTTAGGAAATCTTGAGCTATGAATACATCAGATCAAGCGCCAACTACTGCCGCAGGCTTAAAAAACAGAACTAAAGCTCTTGCTAAACGAGGAGGTAGAACTCCTTTCGAGAGCAAACTGATTCAAGCAGGACATGCCACCACAGACCAGTTTGATCGCGCTGTCAAAGATAGCCAAGAACAAAATGTTCCATTCCTTAATGCCTTAGAGCAAATTCTAGGTCAGCAACTCGCCCCCGACATTACCCGCTATTACAAACGCCAACAACTTTTTGAACTGCGTGTTCTCTATGGTATCGAACCGATCGACCCCGATGTCGAGGTTGAAAAATTTGATATTGCATCTCTTAGTGCTTTACTCGATTCCAACATCATCCCAATTTCTAGCTGTCGAGATTGCGAGATGTTGCCTCTAGTCAAGACAGAGAACAGTATCACGATCGCCATAGTTGCACCCGACAGCTATAAGATTCAAAACGAGATCGCCCGATTACTCAAAAATATAACCGTCATCAAACGAGTGATTGCCCGTGAGGACTTTCATCGTACCTTTGACAGCATCGTCCAATTTCAAATCAACAAAAGTTCTAAAGCCGAAGGAGCAATCAGCGACGAAGATCTTCAAGTCAAAGATGATGTCTTTGGCGAAGATATGGCTGACGCAGATCAAGGTGACGAACTCATGGTCGGCGGCGAAAACTCCGCCCCAATCATCAGCCTCGTTGATAAAATTCTGGTCAAAGCCCTTAAAGAAGGATGCTCAGATATTCACATCGAACCACAGGAAAAAGACCTATGCATCCGTCTGCGTAAAGATGGGGTATTACGTGAATACTTTTTCCTAAGTGAAGGCAAACGCTTGCCAAGAAACATCGTCAATGCAGTCATTTCCCGCTTTAAAATCATCTCCAATCTGAACATCGCGGAAAAGCGCGTCCCCCAAGATGGCAAGCTCAAACGCAACTTCCAAGGTCGGCGCGTAGACTTTCGAGTAAATACTTGCCCCACCCAAAACGGTGAAAAAGTATGTTTGCGAATTCTCGATAATTCCAACACTCAACTCGGTCTCAATAAACTAATCAGCGATCCAGAAAGCTTGGCACTGATGCAAAGTTTTGCCAAACGCCCCTATGGCTTGATCCTAGTTACGGGGCCCACAGGTTCAGGCAAAACCACCACCCTGTACTCAACTCTCGCCGAATGTAACGACCCTGGCATCAACATCAGTACTGCCGAAGATCCTGTTGAATATAACTTACCTGGTTTGACCCAATGCCAAGTGCTGCGGGAAAAAGGCATGACCTTTGCTAGCATTCTGCGTGCCTTCTTACGACAAGATCCTGACGTAATCCTTGTTGGTGAAACGCGAGATGCGGAAACTGCAAAAACGGCGATCGAGGCAGCACTAACAGGACACTTAGTTTTAACAACATTACACACCAATGACGCACCCAGCAGTATTGCCCGTCTCGAAGAAATGGGCGTAGAACCATTTATGGCAAGTACCGCCATCATTGGAGTGCTCGCGCAACGTTTACTCCGCCGAGTCTGCGACAACTGCCGCATCCCATACAACCCCAGCCAAGAAGAATTGGATCGCTTCGGTTTACCCAGTAGTGACCTCGAACGAACTTTCTATCGCGCTAACATCGTCAACCGCGAAGCTATGCTTCCTGGTCAGCGCGTATGTCCAAAATGTAGCGGTTCGGGATACAAAGGCAGAGCTGGCGTATACGAGATCATGAAAATGACTGAGCGTCTCCAAAGTGCGATCAATAAAGGTGCAACCACCGAGGTAATCAAAGAAATCGCTGTGCAAGAGGGCATGAAAACCCTAATGGCATATGCCTTCGATCTCGTTAGAGAAGGCGCAACTACCCTCGACGAAGTACTCCGAGTAGTCTACACCGACAAAGGACGAGAAGCCGAAGAACGCGCCCGTCGAGGCAAAGGTCTCGAATGTGACAATTGTGATGCTATGCTCACACCCGAAACCGTTGAGTGTCCATACTGTACTTCGCCTAGAACCTTCTAAAGCATTGGTTTAAAATTTTGCTTCTTGCAAATTTGTACCGATGCAGAATTCTAGATTTTGTTGAAACTTACGCTTCGCGCAAGTTTCAACCTCTATATAGGGAACTATGCATTTATTAGGATTTGATCAGGAGAATAGCCCGCTATGGTAATGGACTACATCATTGAGGACTTAATGGAAGAAGTCGTAGAACGTAAGGGTTCTGACCTTCATATTTCCGCAGGTCTTCCACCTTACATCCGCATTAATGGTCACCTCACTCGCACCGAGCGCGATCCTCTTAGCCCTGAAGAATGCCAGCGTTTGATTTTCGCAATGCTGAATAACAACCAGCGCAAAGCCCTCGAACAAAATTGGGAGCTAGACTGTTCCTATGGTGTAAAAGGACTAGCGAGATTTCGTGTCAATGTTTACAAAGATCGTGGAACCTATGCTGCTTGTTTACGAGCACTTTCCTCAAAAATCCCCGACATGGACGATCTCAACCTGCCTCCGATTGTCCGCGAACTTAGCGAAAAGCCGCGTGGTCTAGTACTAGTTACAGGTCCTACGGGTTCAGGCAAAACTACTACTTTGGCAGCGATGATCCAAACGATCAACAAAACCCGTGCCGAACATATTCTCACCGTCGAAGATCCGATCGAGTTTGTCTATGAATCAGTGAAGAGCGTGATCCATCAACGTCAAGTCGGCGAAGATACCAAAACTTTTGCTAATGCATTAAAGGCAGCTTTGCGTGAAGACCCTGACGTAATCCTAGTTGGGGAAATGCGAGATTTGGAAACCATTCAGTTAGCTGTATCAGCCGCAGAAACAGGACATCTAGTATTTGGGACATTACATACTAGTTCAGCCTCTCAAACCGTAGATCGCATGGTGGATGTATTCCCGCCAGAGCAGCAAGGTCAAATTCGAGTTCAACTCTCTAACTCTCTTGTCGCAGTATTAAGTCAAACCCTTGTCCAACGACATAATCCCCAACCTGGGCAGTTTGGACGGGTAATGGCTCAGGAAATTATGGTGGTTACACCTGCAATTTCTAACTTAATCCGTGAGGGAAAAACTGCACAGATGTATGGTTTTATCCAAACTGGAGGTAAAGAATCGATGCAAACCCTTGAGTCGGTTTTGGCAAAGTTATATATGGATGGTGACATTACCTTTGAAGCAGCAATGTCTAAGACCTCTCGCCCTGAAGAATTATTACGTGTAGTCGGTCCAAATCCTGCGCCAGTAATGAAACGAAAAGCAACAGGAGATCTACGATCGCAAGATATGGTGAGATCTCGATCGATCAGTGGCTAGCCTTTAGCGAACCCTATTCCTATATGTTTCTAGCTGTAAATCTTATAAAGAGGTGCAATGATGGCAAAGTTTAAAGGGGAGCTAAAAGATCCCAAAGGTAAGGCTGTACAGCAGACAATGGTCGCTGTATCACTCAAAGAAGCTCGTGAAACTTGGAAACAAAAAGGCTTTTATGTCCAAGACATAAAAGAGGTTAAGGGCGGATTTGATTTCGCTGCCTTCACCATGAAAAAAGTCACGGTTAAGGACTTAGCACTGTTTTCGCGACAGTTAGCAACCTTGGTTAATGCAGGTGTATCGATGGTACGTGGATTGGGCGTAATGTGCGATCAATGTGCCAATCCTCGACTGAAAATTGCTCTCACCGAAGTTCTGGATGATGTGCAACAGGGTACTAATTTCTCCGATGCTTTGCGTAAGCACCCGAAAGTATTTGATAAGCTTTACTGCGCGATGGTACAAGCTGGTGAAACAGGTGGTGTGCTAGATGATGTTTTAGCCCGACTAGCGACATTGCTCGAAGATTCAGCACGTTTAACTAACCAGATCAAATCAGCGATGACCTATCCAATCGTAGTTTCATCGATCGCTGTCATAATCTTTTTAGCTATGTGTATTTTCATCATTCCAGTATTTGATGGTGTATTTAAGAGCCTAGGTGGAGAATTACCAGCATTCACCCAAATCTTAGTAAATATAAGTAACTTTATCAAGAGTCCATCAATACTGATCGTTCCCATTGTTTTTGTTGGTGCTGGGTTTGTTTACAACCGCGTTTATGCAACTCCTGCTGGACAACTCTACCTTGACGGAGTTTTCTTGAAAATGCCCTTGTTTGGCGATCTGGTAGTCAAAACTGCGGTTGCTAGGTTTGCGCGGACTTTTGGTTCACTCTCTCGTGCAGGCGTGCCGATTTTAGCTTCGCTTGAAATTACGGCGGAAACCGCAGGGAATCTAGTGATTTCTAATGCGATCGAGTCGGCACGAAATGCAGTGAGAGAAGGTGGTCAAATTGCACCTGCGATGGAAAAAACAGAAGTTTTTCCAGTCATGGCATTACAAATGGTCAGTATCGGCGAAGAAACTGGTGAAATTGACAAGATGCTTATGAAAGTTGCCGACTTTTATGAAAACGAGGTGGAAGAGGCAGTAAAAGCACTAACTAGTTTAATGGAACCATTGATGATCGTTGTCTTGGGTGGTATGGTCGGTTCAATTATCGTTGGGATGTACTTACCGATCTTTTCGATTATGGACAAGATCAAGTAATCACAAATCTTTCCAAAAAAGAGGGGGCGCTTAGCGCCCCCTCTTTTTTGGTTTTAGTAACAGACTTAGCGCCCAGTCATTTGCTCCAGCTTTTCGGGGTATCTCGCCCCTTGCACCGCGATCTTTGAGGCGGCATCATCGATGTTACGTAGATCGGTGGACGTAAGTTCGACGGAGACTGCCTTGATGTTTTCGTCTAAGCGATGTAATTTCGTAGTCCCTGGAATCGGGACAATCCAAGGCTTTTGAACTAGCAGCCAAGCGATCGCAATCTGAGCAGGTGTCGCCTGTTTCTGTTCTGCGATACTTCCAAGTAAATCAATCAGGGCTTGATTCGCCTTGAGAGCTTCTGGTGTGAAGCGCGGTAGAGTGCTACGGAAGTCGGAACTATCGAAGGTCGTTTTTTCATCCATCTTACCTGTGAGAAAGCCTTTACCCAGTGGGCTGTATGGAACTAAGCCGATGCCGAGTTCCTCAAGGGTTGGTATCACTTCTTTCTCAGGTGTTCTTGTCCACAAAGAGTATTCACTTTGGAGAGCAGTAACTGGCTGGACTGCATGGGCGCGACGGATTGTTTGTACACCTGCTTCAGAGAGTCCAAAGTGCTTCACCTTACCTTCCTGAATCAGTTCCTTCACTGCTCCTGCCACGTCTTCGATTGGCACGTTCGGGTCAACTCGGTGCTGATAGAGTAGATCGATCGCCTCAACCTTGAGGCGCTTGAGCGAACCCTCTACAGCTAGCTTGATGTTTTCTGGTCGGCTATTTAGTCTAGGTAAACCCGCCATCCCACGAGGATCGGAATTAGGACTGAGGTCGAACCCAAATTTGGTGGCAATGACCACTTGCTCACGGAATGGAGCGAGGGCTTCGCCCACAAGTTCTTCGTTTGTGAATGGGCCATAGACCTCGGCGGTGTCAAAGAATGTAATACCGCGATCGACGGCAGCCCGAAGCAGAGCGGTCATCTCCTGTATGTCTTTGGGCGGGCCATAGGAAAAGCTCATACCCATACAGCCCAGCCCGATCGCCGAGACTTCCAGATCGCTATTTCCAAGTTTACGTTTTTGCATTGTTTGAAATCCTGTCTTTGAATTAAAGGTCAAAACTGTCTTACTCTCTTTTGAATAAAAATCCAGAATACCTGTAAGAATTTGGAATCATTCTTCATTGCTTTAGATTCATTCTAGGTATCCTGAAGCTAAAGCAATAGAACGATCGTCTAAGATAGTTGTACGATCCTGCAAATCTTAAAAATGAATGCTGTCAGAACGGGAGCCAAGTCTGATATGAATTTAGTGAACGATCGGCAGACAAAGCGTGAGACGGACAGAGCACAAGCCTATAGAGACGAACTGACGGAGCGGATTGCACAGGCTATTCATAATGATGGGAAGATTGAGCCACTGAAAGGACTGCACTTCAACCGCGCCTCATCACCTTCGGAATGCATTCACAGTGTCTCGATCCCTGCCTTTTGTGTGATTGCTCAAGGCAGCAAGGAAATTCTGCTAGGCGGCGATCGCTATCAGTACGACCAGATGCATTATCTGCTGGCGACGGTGGAACTGCCGATTGTCAGCGAGATTCTCGAAGCATCCACGGCGAAACCTTACCTTAGCATTCGACTCGATCTCGATCCTGCGCTCGTTGGCTCAGTCATGGTCGAGGCAGGGCATCCCTCACCGCAAAGTCGTACTAATGTGAAAGCGATCGACGTAAGTCCATTGGATCTAAATCTTTTGGACGCTGTGGTACGACTGGTCAGACTGATAGATTCTCCTGCTGAAGCTCATATTCTCGCACCCATGATCGCAAGGGAAATCATTTACCGACTGCTGATAGGAAATCAAGGGAGCCGCCTCTGTCATATTGCACTTCTAGGTGGCAATACCCACCAAATTGCCAGAGCCGTCGATCGCCTTCGTAAAGACTTTAATCAGCCACTGCGGATTGAAAGCATCGCCCAAGAGCTTGGCATGAGTGTCTCTAGCTTCCATCATCATTTCAAGTCAGTCACTGCGATGAGTCCCCTACAATTCCAGAAGCAGCTACGGCTTCAGGAAGCTCGTCGTTTGATGCTGGGGCAAAACCTTGATGCTACCAGTGCTGCTTACAATGTGGGTTATGACGATTCCTCCCACTTCAATCGAGAGTATAAGCGACTCTTTGGTGCGCCACCAATGCGCGATGTGGAACGGCTGCGAGAAACGGCTAGGGAAACAGCTAGTTCAATATAGCGATAAAATTCCGATCGCCTCTTCCCAACTACTCCCCGTTGGCAACCAATGTATTGGTAAGTCACCATTACCCGAACCACGAAACCATGTTCTTTGACGTTTGGCAAATTGACAAGTGTGAGTAACTGTAAGGGATTTAGCAGTTTCCAGATCGGTTTTATCAGCTAAATAATCGGACATCTCGCCATATCCCAAAGTTTTTAAAAGTGGTAAATCCTTTCCATAACACTTCTGCAAATTACGAATTTCATCCAGCCAACCATTCTCGATCATCTTTTCAGTGCGATCGCTAACTAAATTTCGATAAGCATCCAGATCGTCACAGTCTAAGCCAATCTGCACAATTGAATAATCAGGCGATTGCTCGCCCTGTTGTGCGGCAAGTGGCTTCCCTGATACATAAAAGACTTCTAGCGATCGCAAAGTTCTGACTTGATCGTTAGCATGGATTTTGGTAGCCCCCACAGGATCGACCTGTTGCAAAATCTGATAGCAATAATTCTGTCCTAACTCCTCAAGTTGAGATCGCAATTCAGGCTGCGGCGCGACTCTAGGAATTTTTAGCCCTGCTGTAATTGCCTTAATATACAAGCCTGAACCGCCAACTAAAATCGGTGTAATGCTATCAGCGTGAAACTTAGCAATTAAAGTTTGTGCTTGATCTTGATAATCAGCAAGAGTCAACGTTGTATATGGCTCCGCAATATCGATCAGATAATGGGGAACCCCTTGACGTTCTTCCATCGTCGGTTTCGCAGTACCAATATCAAAATGACGATAAACTTGTCGCGAATCAGCACTTAAAATTGGTGAATTCAGATGTTTCGCAAGGGCGATCGCCAAACTAGTTTTGCCCGTTGCTGTTGCCCCCAAAATCACAATCAAGCCCATTGACTGCATGACTAATTACCTAACTGGCGGCGAAAGTCTCTAGGACTGAGGCGCAATGGATTTTGGGTATCCCAAATTCCTAGCTCTTGCAGTCTCGCCTTTGATTGGGCGCGGCTGATTCTTGCGTCATATTTAGAATTAGGTGGATAGGGATCGGCGATCGCTAAGCCCTCCGACACTAAATATTGATTAACCAACAAATTATCTTTCCAAATATAAGCAAGCAGGCGATCGGAGTTATCCTTCTGCTTCACATCAAACTCTAGAATCACCTTCTGCTCTTTGATCAAATCTGACAAACGCTGACGGGCACGATCGCCCCAAGGAGATTGTTCTTTAAGGGGTGCACTTAGTCCCAGCAACCGTATTCTTTGCACAGTCATATTCGGATTATTCACAACCGAGGCTTCGACGGTCTGACCACTGACAACCCGATTAATAATCCACAGTTCGCCATTAACACGATCACTTGGCTGTGTAAATGCGATCGCAATGTTGGCGATTATCAAAAAAATCACCAATATCGCAACGAGTATCAAAGGACGCGCCGAAGATCCAGCAACCAAGTCTTTTTCTTTTTTCCCTGTTTTAGAATTCATAGATCGATGCATACCATTTTGACAAATGCAGGCATTGTGGATATTGCTCAAAGATGCGTATGAATTCTCAACCCAGCCAGTAGACCTCTACTTTTTATCTGATTTAGTCATGATCGATAGGGACTGCAAATTGAAACCAGTTGCGCTTACGCTTTGCAAAAAACTGTCCAAACTGTAACTGGTATACCTCATCTTCATCTTGGGTTTCTAAATCCAAATCTGAGAGCGCATAACCCGAACAAATTAGCGCATAACCCTCTTCTTGCAATGTCTTGGATAAACCAATTACTTCATGTTGATCGACTTTCCCAGACTTAACTCGCATCGCGCAAGCTGTACAAGCGCCATTCAGACAAGAAAACGGTAAATCAATTCCCTGCGCCTCTAAGGATTCGAGGATATAGCGATCACCTTTGATATCGGCTTCGTAAACCTTATCATTTTGGCGATCGTGAATGCGAATGTGATAGGACATATTTTTACACGCGAGTAGGAATCATGCCCGTCAGGCGAGCATAATCAAACAAACCACCAGCATCAATTACAGGACGTACATCACCGAGAGATTTCAATACATAGGTTTTGCCAGTGGTCTCATTAATAATGACATTATTATCAAAATCAATCGTCGCTTCTTCACCAGTCTTAAAGCAATCCACTAAGCGATCGACCGACTCCCAAGGATATAGCTCACCCGTTGCCGTACAGTTACGGAAGAAAATTCTGGCATAGGACTGAGCAATTACAGCATCAAGTCCCGCCGCCCCAAGCGCAATCGGTGCATGTTCTCGCGAAGAGCCGCAACCAAAGTTTTCACCCGCCACAATAATCGAATAAATGGTCTTGCTCTCACCTTCAGCAATAAAGCGATCGTAGCGATCGGGTAGACCAATCATGGCATAGCTACCGAGCTTCTCGTATTCATCAGGCTTTGAAGGTACAAGCGTGAGATATTCCGCAGGAATAATCTGGTCAGTATCAATATTGTCATCTAAGACAAACACTTTGCCTTTAATCGTCTTACTCATAATCTTCGTTTCTAAACAATTCCATTAGCCAAATATCAAAAGTGCCATGTAAGCAATCTTTAATATTCTTTAGTCAAAATAAAATCTAGTCAAAATAAAACAGGGTCACAACCTTACGCTGTTCTTCAGCATCTTGGCAGGTCTGCAATAAAGTCTCACTACCATGAAACGCAAAGCAAATCAGTTGCTGACATTTAGAGATAATTTCTTGGTTACACAGAGTACTTGCCTCTGCCAAGGACAACGTGTCATTCTCGCTATGCTCGATCAAATGAATGACATTTTCTAGCTGCTCGCGAGATTCATAGGGCTGTCGATCTAAACTTTGAGGCAAAATTACAGTCAACAAATTGGGGTCAGCCCGCAAAGCTCCTCGGATTGCTGCAAAATTTGTACCTGTTGCACCAGAGGTAATAATACTGTTGCCAGATAGTGCTAAGGCATAGCTGAGCAGTTCGATCAGCAGTTGGTGAGTCAATGGCACATGGCGGGAACCTAAAAACGCGATTCGCTTTGAGCCTTGCTGCTGAATCGTCGCAAGCTCCTGCAAAAAGTCGTCTAGCTTGGGTAGATTAATTGACTGAGTCAAACAAATCCCTCTCGTTTACTACTTACTGAACGAACATTTACACAATATCACTTAGACCCTAGCGAAGCAAACTACAAGCTCAAAAGATAGCAATTCTCAAGACCAATTTTAGGGTTGGTAGCGCCGAAGGCGCTACCA
>CAIJEA010000539.1 GCA_903819605.1 uncultured cyanobacterium
ATGCTGCCATTTTGCCTTACGAACAATTCGATACCAATCATCTAAAGCAACTCTGGAGTCACCATAGCGCCGACCAAACTCAAGCAGCGCTTTTCTCGAAATAACGTGCATTTTTTCCTGCCATTCTGTTTCATATGGGTTTCTTGATTGCTCCTTCTTGATTTAGTTGATTAATTTGTTTTAGTTGGTTTAGCTTACTTAGCTGATTAATTTGTTTTAGTTGGTTTAGCTTACTTAGCTGATTAATTTGTTTGGTTATGCAAGATGCAATCAATCTCCAATATTATGTTCTCAAAACGAGAACTTGTCAAGAGGGTTTTATTGATTCGTAATTTATGAATAACACATATCTCTCGCCGCACATTCCAATCTCTAAATATGTCGCTCAAGTGCCAACGCTACAAGCCGATCGCATAGCTCTACAAAAGGAATACCAGAGTACTCCCACAATTTTGGATACATACTTAGTGAGGTGAATCCAGGGAAAGTATTGATTTCATTGATTAAAACTGTTCCTGTTGCTTCCACATAAAAGAAGTCAACTCTGGCTAAACCTGAACCAGCTACAGTTTGAAAGGCTTTTACCGCCATTGACTGCACTGCTTGAGTTACATTGTCAGGCAATTGACTAGGAATAATTAAATCTGCCTTACCTGCGGTATATTTAGTTTCGTAATCGTAGAAATCGCTAGTGAAAGTGATTTCACCGATCGCGGAGGCTTGGGGCTGCTCATTACCGAGAACAGCACATTCAATTTCGCGAGCAGTTACACCTTGTTCGATGATAATTCGAGGATCGTAGCTAGTAGCGCTAGCGATCGCATTTTTTAACTGTTGGCGATCGCGTACTTTGGAAATACCAACCGATGATCCAAGATTAGATGGCTTCACAAAACAGGGATAGCCAAGTGTTGCTTCAATATGTTCGCCCCATGCTTGCTCATCCTGTTGCCATTGCCAACGATTTAGCGCCACATATTTGACTTGAGGTAATCCCGCATTTGCAAAAATCGCTTTCATTGCGATCTTATCCATGCCTACCGATGAGGCAAGAACTCCATTACCAACATAGGGCTTGTGCATCAATTGCAATAGTCCCTGCACTGTGCCATCTTCACCATTCGGTCCATGCAAAACTGGGAACCAGAGATCGATTTGCTGTACTTCTGTAGGCAAGAAAAAAGCTGCTTCGGTTAAGAGTTCTGAATCCTGTAAACTCTTACCAGAATCTAAAACTAATTGCGATACAACAGGGCTGCGCCATGTGCCATCACGTTGAATGTAAAAGGGTTGAACTTTGTAACGAGAGTTTTGACTGAGAGCTGAAGCGATCGCCCTAGCCGATGTAATTGATACATCATGTTCGCCCGACTGACCACCAAATAACAAGCCGACATAAAGAGGAGATTTTACCTTCAAATCTATCGCTACACCTGTCATCAGTAAACACCCTCGTCAATCTGACGTTAAAATTTAAGTATTGACTACTTTACATTAAAGTCATGACATTGTTTTTTGATTATGGCTAAAGCGTCTGACCTGCGTTTAGAATGGCTAGATCTAACCCGTTTTCAAAAATTTCATCGATCGCAAGCATCTCACCATCAGTAGTCATAAACTTATGATCCTTAGTCGCTCTAATGCGATCTCCATTTTCCAGCTCATATTCAAAGACTTCTTGATTTCCGAGATCGTGCCACTGTGCGATCGGCTGCGTATAAACAAATCCATTCTCATCTACGCTATAAACCTGACATTCAATTTGATGCTCCACGATTTTACCAATGGGCATCAGACCATATTCTACAGTTCGTACCAGAGTGTCGTAACTGAGACAATATTCCGCAAAAATCACCATCTGATCGAATAGGTCATTAGAAATCTCTGACCGAATGCCATTTTTAGCACAACCATCAAGGAAAATAGAACGTTGTTTTTCCATTTCTTCAGGCTTCTTTTTCCCCATCGCTCGACGCAACAAATCCGCAGCACCAAGGGAATATCCAGCCAAATCCTGCGCCATTTTCATGATCTGCTCTTGGTAACAGAGGACTCCATAGGTATTATTCAGAATTGGCTCTAAGGTATGGTGCTGATACTCGATCGCCTCTCGACCATGCTTACGATTAATGAACTTCGGAATTAAACCAGCATCCAATGGACCTGGGCGATAGAGTGCAAGAATCGAAGAAATATCTTCAATATTGGAAGGCTTGAGATCTTTGACGATCTGTTTCATGCCTGAAGATTCTAATTGGAAGACACCCTCAAGATCTCCTTTTTCCAAAAGCTTATAGGTTTTTTGATTTGCCTCTGTGGACATATCGGGGGCGATCGCATCAATATGAAAATTCGGATCTTGATTGTTGCGAATTAGTTTACTCGTATGCTCAATCGTCGTGAGATTTCTCAGTCCTAAGAAGTCCATTTTCAATAGACCCAGAGACTCTAAATCCTCCATCGTATATTGCGTCACCACCTGACCTTCATTGCTGCGTTGTAATGGCACGACCTCATCCAATGGGAATGGCGAAATCACCACACCTGCTGCATGAACACCTGAACTTTTGTTCACACCCTCAATTCGCATTGCCATGTCCAGCCATTCAAATACTTTCGCATCATTTTTGTAGCGATCGCGAAATTCTGGTGCGGGAGACTCTTCTGAAATCATTACCTTCAACTTAGCAGGTTTGCCTCGCGAAACAGGAATCATTTTCGCCATTTTGTCGGCTTCGCTGTAGGACACATCTAGCACTCGTCCCACGTCTTTGAGAACAGCCTTAGAAGTCAAACGGTTAAAGGTAACGATCTGCGCGACCCGCTCCTGTCCATAGCGTTGTGTCACATAATCAATTAATTCGCCACGATGATCGATGCAGAAGTCGGTATCGATATCAGGCATCGACTTTCGTTCGGGATTGAGAAATCTTTCAAAGAGAAGTCCGTGGTGGATCGGGTCAATGTTGGTAATGCCGAGAGAATAGGCAACTAACGAACCTGCCGCACTACCTCGCCCAGGTCCCACGGGAATATGCTTGTCTCTGGCATATTTGATGTAGTCCCAAACTACTAGAAAGTAAGTCGCAAAGCCCATTTGCATGATGATGCCTAGCTCAAACCGCAAGCGATCTTGATACTCCGCGGAAATTTCGGCATGGGTTTTGGTATTAAATCTTTGCAGCAAGCCCTGCCATGTTACTTCTTCAAAATAGGTGTCGGCGGTATGTCCTTCAGGAATGGGATAATCGGCGGCACGAGGATCACGCATGAGGTCGTAGGGCTTGACTTTAGCCGCAGCATGGAGCGTATTCGCAAGCGCTTCTTCGATCACATCATCTTCCAAATGATCGCGAAATAGCCGCTTCATTTCATCATAGGATTTGAAGTATTCCATGCCACTATAACGGAGTCGCTTCTCATCGGAAATTAGTTTTCCTGTTTGAATACAGAGCAATGCGTCATGAGCTTCCACATCCATGCAAGAGGTAAAGTGAGAGTCGTTCGTGGCAATGACCCTAATATTCAATTCTTTGGCAATTTTGCAAATCTCTACATTCACAACTCGATCTTCAGGATATCCATGATCTTGAATTTCCAGATAATAATCATCACCAAAATGTTCTTTATACCAAGCCGCTACTTCCCGCGCCAATTTCGGATCGCCATTCATGATTGCTTGGGGAACTTCTCCAGCCAAACAGCCTGAAGTCAGCATCAAACCTTCTTTATATTGGAGTAAATAATCTTTGTTAATGCAAGGACGGGCAAAAATGCCTTTGCCTTGGTAGCCTTGCAAATGAGAAATTGTGGTGAGCTTAACCAGATTGCGATAACCCTGTGTATCCTTAGCAAGAACGCATTGGTGATATTTTCTCTTTTTGTCTTCTCTCTTATATTGAATAGTGATGTCACCATTCAATACATACATCTCATTACCAATGATCGGCTTGATTCCTTTAGATTTGCAGACCTTGATGAGTTCGATCGCCCCATACATCACCCCATGATCGGTTAAGGCGATCGCAGGCATCCCCAGTTCGACGGCACGATTGACCATATCAGGGATTTGGCTTGCCCCATCGAGCAAACTATATTCGGTATGAACGTGCAGCCCAACAAATCCAGTCATAGCGATCTACTAATCAATTCTAAACAGCAACTTTAACATGACATTCATGACACTAAGTTAATGAGCTTAAGCCTGTTTTTTCACGTAGAAAGATCGAGATAGATACAATTTTCTGGATTGAGACTAAAATATACAGAGATTAAAGTTTCTTAATATTTGGGCAATCGTATCGTGCTAATCCAATCAGACTGGCTCAAAAGCTTACGAGGGCGCTCGTTTGACCTAGAGTTAGGGGCGATCGCAGTTATTTATTTTGTGCAAGGTGCAATGGCAATCTCGCAGCTTGCCGTAAGTTTCTTCCTTAAGGATGACTTAGGGCTTAGCCCTGCGGAAGTTGCCTCTATGGTTGGCATTACGATGCTACCTTGGACGGTCAAGCCCTTATACGGTCTGATTTCTGACGGATTTCCTGTGTTTGGCTATCGTCGCCGCCCTTACCTACTGCTATCCAGTGTCTTGGGGATTTTTGCATGGGTAAGCATGAGTTTATGGGTTGCAACTCCTTTTTGGGCGATCGCAATGATTGCGACGGGTTCGTTGTCACTTGCCTTCTCTGATGCGATTACCGATGCCCTGATTGTCCAACGTGCAAGATTAGAACCAGAGGGTGACGCAGGTTCACTACAGTCCTTTAGCTGGATTGCTTCATCTATTGGCGCGATTATCTCAGCATACTTAAGCGGCTATTTATTAGAACATTTCGGCGCGAAATTTGTTTTTGAAATTACGGCAATTTT
The DNA here is from genome assembly GCA_903819605.1 of uncultured cyanobacterium. Taxonomy (GTDB): domain Bacteria; phylum Cyanobacteriota; class Cyanobacteriia; order Pseudanabaenales; family Pseudanabaenaceae; genus Pseudanabaena. Next base: position 4,870 of record CAIJEA010000539.1, read on the forward strand.
GCCTCTCTTGGTGGGGATTTCTGCCTTTGCGATCGCCGATCCACCCATGTCCACAATTTTTATTGTTGCCCCCAATCCTGCCAATAATTCGGCTGATGGTTCAACACCAGTGAAACCAGAAAACTTATCCCGAAATTCTCAGGTGTGGATGTCGTTGAAATGGAACTTTAGCCAATTACGCCAAGCCTTTACCAATAAAGCCATTTGGCTACCTGCTGCCTTCTTGTTTTGTTGGCAGGCATCACCGAGTGCCGATACTGCTTTTTTCTATTTCACAACCAATGAATTGAAATTTAATCCCGAATTTCTTGGGACAATTCGATTTTTTGCTAGTTGGGCAGGATTACTTGGTATATGGCTATTTCAGCGCTTTTTTAGAGGTGTACCAACCCGCAAGATTTTCTTTTGGACGACAATTATTTCGACCTTGTTGGGACTAACTAGCCTACTGCTAGTTACCCATGCCAACCGATCGCTAGGCATCGACGATCGCTGGTTTAGCCTCGGTGACAACTTGATTTTGACTGTTGCGGGTCGTATAGCCTTTATGCCTGTTTTAGTATTAGCAGCAAGGCTATGTCCTGAAGGGATTGAAGCAACATTATTTGCTTTATTAATGTCGGTGTTGAATATTTCAGCGCTATGTTCTTTTCAATTAGGAGCAGGTTTAACTTATCTGTTGGGCGTTACCGAATCTAATTTTGATAACCTGTGGTTATTGGTTTTAATTGCCAATCTGACCAGTCTTTTGCCACTGCCACTTTTAAAGTGGTTGCCTGATGAAAAAAATGGCAATAATGCCAATAAAGACATGTTAACTACCCAACCTGTTTTAAATGAATCGACAAATATTGAGATAAATGGATTAAGCGATCGCCCCGAAGTAATTTTGCAAGAGAAACTATAAGGATTCTGATTTTAATAAAGAACCAGATTTTTTTGTCGCGGCGGAGAAGCGAAAAAAATTTGGTTCTTTATTTTAATGTGCGTCCCTAAGCTATAAAGAGTTTATGGAAATAGATTACATAGCCCTTTTTGTTACAGATGTAGCGCGATCGCTGATTTTTTACCGTGATGTTTTAGGCTTTCGTTTCGAGAAACCCGCTAAGCCTGATGGGGCAGAAGGCTATAGCGGCAAGTTAAAAATCGGGATTTACGATCGCAGTTGGCTACCAAAATTATTTGGCGATCGCTGCAAGCAACCCATAAGTGGCAACCCATTTTTGCTCTCAATGACCGTTGATGATCTCGATCAGATTTATCAGCAAATAGGCGATCGGCAAGCTAATATTCAAGCAAATGTGCCAATAAATATTATCTCTCCACCAACCGTTA
>CAIJEA010000540.1 GCA_903819605.1 uncultured cyanobacterium
CGGCGCTTTGCGCCGCAACTCTCTTCTGTTTTTTGCTTTTGTCCTGACATAACTGGCTACTGCTATATAATTGGGCTACTAGCATAGACATATATGTCATTTAGAAATTGGCAAATTTTAGATCCTGTTGAACCACCGACTTGGTTAAGCGAAAAAGTCGGCAATTTTGCGGCACGGTTACTTTGTCAGAGAGGAATAGTTAATCCCGAACAGGTTGAAGCCTTCCTACATACAGAAGCCTATCAACCCACTAGTGCCTTTGACTTTGGAGTGGAGATGAAACAAGCGATCGCTCGAATCCAAAAAGCTCACGAACAAGGAGAAACGATCGCGATTTGGGGAGATTTTGATGCCGATGGGATTACCGCGACTTCAGTTTTGTGGGAGGGCTTAGGACAATTTTTTACTCAAGGCGATCGCTTAGTTTTTTATATTCCAGATCGCCTAAAGGAATCTCACGGAATCTCAATCAAAGGCTTAGATGAGTTGCGATCGCAGTGCGAAGCCACAGGAAAATTACTTAGTTTAATCGTGACTTGCGATACGGGTAGCACTAGTTTAGAGGCAATAAATTATGCCCATGACTTAGGAATCGATGTCATTATCACCGATCATCATACGCTGCCCGATCAGCGTCCACCCGTGGTCGCAATTATCAATCCACGTTATTTATCCGAAGAGCATCCATTGTTTCATTTATCGGGTGTAGCAGTTGCCTATAAATTAATGGAAGCACTATATGAAACTCTACCCCAAGTTCCTCAACAGCCTTTAGAGGATTTATTGGATTTAGTAGCGATTGGCTTGGTGGCTGACTTAGTAAAACTCATAGGAGACTGTCGCTATTTAGCTCAAAAGGGAATCGAAGTATTGCGCCAAAAGAAACGGCTCGGAGTGCGATCGCTTCTAGAGCAATGCAAAAGAGTAGGCGATCGTCCGATTGATATTAGCTTCGGGATTGCACCACGAATTAATGCAGTTAGCCGTATTTGGGGCGATGTACGGAAATGTGTAGAATTGCTCACAACCCATGATGAGAAAGTTTGTAAATCTTTAATCGAACAGACAGAACTTGCCAATACGCAGCGCAAAGCTCTACAAAAGAAAGTATTTAAACAGGTTCAATCTAAAATTGAGCAACTCGATCTTTCTACTACAGGTATTATTATCATCGCCGATCCCCAATGGTCAGTGGGAGTTTTGGGCTTAGTTGCAGGTCAAGTAGTTGCAGAATATAGTCGCCCGACAATTCTCTGTACAGTTGAAGATGGCATTGCTAAGGGTAGTGCGCGATCGCTAGAAGGGATAAATCTCTACGAACTTCTCAAAGGTCAAGAGCATCTATTACTTAGCTTTGGAGGACATCCTCTCGCAGGTGGTTTGAGTTTTCGTTTGGAAAATTTACAGGTACTTATTGAGGCGATCGATCAGAGATTTTGGAGTCAATACGGACAATTACAAAGCAAGGCGATCGCTATTGATTTAGAAGTATCGATTGCAGATTTAAATAAGAATTTATTCAATGAATTCAAGCAATTAGAACCCTTTGGCATGGGAAATCCCTATCCCAAATTATTAGTGCGTAATTGTCAGTTTTCCGAAATATCTAATGCAAATATTCGCACTCAAAAAGGCCAGAAAGTCGAATATATCAAAACAGAATTCACCTTAAGCGATTGCGCTGGTAATCAGATTCATGGCGATTGGTGGGGACATTATAGTTATGAGCTACCAGATACCTCCTGCGATGTGGTTATTGAGTTAGTAGATAATGCCTTTCGCCGTCGTTATGATGCGCGTCTGATTGATTTCCATGCCAAGAGCGAGCCACTTAGCGCCGATGTATCTTCACTTGCTTCACATTCCACCAAAACTACTGGAGCAAATATTGAGATCATCGATCTGCGTGGGCGCAACACCATCGAACTAGATCGTGATTTATCGGCAACCGTCTGCGATCGCTGTCCGCAAAGTTGGCAGGATTTGAACGCGATGCTCGAACTTGCCCAACAGTCTCAGCAAGCTCTGGCTCTAGTTTATCCAAACCCTGATCAAATTAATGGCGCGATCGCTTGGCAAACTCTGGTGGGAATTGCCAAATATCTTAGTCGGACTGGGATGAAAATTAAGCGATCGAATCTCGTTGCAAAGCTAGGAATTGATGACCAAGCAGTATTGCAGATTGGATTTGATGAACTTCAACAATATGGTTATGAGGTAGTAGCGATCTCTGATGATC
>CAIJEA010000541.1 GCA_903819605.1 uncultured cyanobacterium
CGCCGCCACTCTCTTCTGGGTTTTATGTTGTTTTCATGTAGCGAAATCACTCCCAAAGCAATTGCTACTATGGGACGCGCAGTAAACTAAAGAACCAGATTTTATTGGCACGGCGGAGCAGTGCCAATAAAATCTGGTTCTTTAGTAGATCACAGAACCCTAACGTTGTTCTTTAAATTGGATAACAACACGACGATTAAAAGCGTTGTCCGTTGCTGTGGTGTTTTTACGCAACGGCTGTAGCCAAGATAGAGCTTCAAAAGTGACTTTGTAATTATTATCTAAGCCGCGATCGCGGAGTAGGCGCACCACTTCATTAGCCCTTGCTTGCGATAGGTCAAGATTATAGGCATAATCTCCCATTTTATCAGTGTGACCGCTGACTTGAATAATCCCACGTCGTCCTTGCACTTTTGCCCAAAAGTTATCTATTTTTGTTTCTTCGTTAGGCATCAGTTGAGATTCATCAGAGGGGAAAAAGATCGTTACTTCTAAATCAGGATTGGCGATCTGCAAAATCGAAGGGCTAATATCGCTACGAACTGTTTTGGGGCGATCGCTTGTTTTTGACTGACTTGTAGGAAATGACTTTAAGTAATTATTTGCAAAATTACTCAGAGAAGTATTTTCAGTAATATCACCAATTGTTTTTGCAAAATTATTATTAGGATCCTTTTGAAGATTACTTGGCGAAATATTTCCTGAGTTGATGCCAGATTTATTATTAGGAATATCTCCCAAAGTCATCCCAGAGTTACCTATAGGTTTATTCGCATTATTATCAGGATTATTGCTTGATAATTTATCTATTGTCTTATCAGAATTTTTACCAGAATTAATAATAGATTTGCTGTTGTCAACACTATCTCTTGCAACTTTACTAGAGATATTGGAGTTAGCCTTAGATGAACTAATTAATGAATTAGTATTGGCTTTATTGATAGGAGTTGATTTTGCCTGAATCTCAGATTCTTTAACCGTACTAGGTATGGACTGATTCTGGAATTTGTTGTTGTCCGATCGCTTAATTAAAATACCAAAAGCAATCGCCGTACCAATAAATGCTGCACCGATCAATAAAGCCGCAAATATTTTCCATAAACTTTTGGGCGTTGCAGTTGAGATACTATTAACACCTCGATCGTCGGATATTAAAGCACTATCGCTTTCTGCTGCCTTAATTTCAAAATCAAATAACTTCTTCTTGGCTAAAGGCGCGATCGCTGCAACCGATTCTAAAACAATGGACTGACGAATGCGTTGATTATTAACCTCCAACTCAAACCACTGCGAAGTACCACTCATGACAAAATCGACCTTGGCAGGTAACCCTTTAGGATAGGATTTCACACAATTTCCTGCATCATCGTAGATAAAGCCATTCTCTGCAATAACTTGATTTTCATTGACCACTTCTGCAAAAATTTGCGTCAGATTAGTCATCTCACTAGCAATTTTGTAATCCCAAAGATCGATATCTAAGCCCGTATCAAAATCGTCTAATTCCTGTAACTGATAGCGATCGACATCAGTCCCAGTACCAATCAAAATTAGTTTTAAATAATTTCTTTTGCCAACTGCAATCTCTAGAGCAAGTTCCTTTGTATAGTTCTTTACCTGTTCTAAATCATCAATTCTGCCGTCAGTCAAAAAGATATAGATACCATGCTGAGCTTGTCTATATCGATCGACAAAATAGGCGATCGCGGGTAAAAGCTTAGTCGTCTTACCAAGTTCAAAAGTAGAAGGACCAGCGATCGCTAATTGCTGACAAGCAGAGGCATCATACTCACCCAAAACCTGAATTTCATCACCTTTGCCACAGCCCCAATAAATCAGTGAGGTCTTACCAGTTCCATCTAAACTTCCCGCCAAATAAGCAGTAAAGTCTTGAACTAAAGGCTGCAAAATATTTTCTGTACGGTGAATTTCATAGCCCCTCTCTTGGATCTCAGCAAACGCATCACGCTGAATCTTGCGCGTAGGTTCTCCATCCTCAATATAGGATCGTAATCGACCTTGCTTGATATAACTGGTTAATAGTTCAGGATCGACACGCGCTTCTACCTTGCGTCCATAGGAACGTTTCATCGAAGCACTAGCATCTAAAGCTAATCCAGTCCGCCAACCTTCAGCAAATCGTCCCTGTGGCTCCATTGCGATCGTGAATTCCACATAACATTCATCCGATGGAGTATTCGATTTAGACATGCCTCGCCGAACATTCACTTCACCAAACTCTTCGGCGACTAAATTAGCTGGCATTTGAATGCCTTTTATTTCGCTGACCTCACATTCTAATTCGTCAGTCTCAGGATTTTCATGCTGCATGGCAGTCTATTTCTCTCATTTTTTAATGACTAATTCATGTTGTGTGGAAGTTATGGCTATGGTCAAGTAAGTTAAGACATGCAGCGCTTTGCGCTCAAGACCAAACCAAGAAGAATTTTGAAAGTGTTGCTTCGCAACGCTATCAAAATTCTTCTTTTGGTTCGTTTGATCGGTAATTGCTGTAAAACCCAGAAGAGAGATGCGGCGCAAAGCGCCACATCTCTCTTCTGGGTTTTGTTTTTGTCCTAACATAATGGTTGAAGGGAATTCAGTAGAAGGCTGGCTGCTTGAATCTCTCAAACAAACTATTACACAAAGTCTACAACATCTTTCCATTGCTCAGATTGAGGAATCAGAGGAAGTCCTACATCTTTAGGTAAAGCTTCGGTAATATCTTGCGTGACGTTGCCACCAGAGAACTCTAGAGTAAATGCTGTTGAACCCGCAGGGAGCTTAAATCGCATCAGCGCAGGTACGCCTAAGTTATACTCTTCGCAAACTGTACCTGCTTGATTAAGAATACGACCATAGTGCGTAACTATTGTTTCGGCAGAGACAAATTCTTTGAAAATCTGTTCTAGAATCTGAATGTCATCCGCAACTTGGTAATCCCACAAATCAATTTCGCGACCCGCCGAATCCTTAACAAAGCTACCTTCAAACATATTGTCAAGCTCTTCGAGCTGTTTCTCATCTATCTCTTTGCCGACCCCAATCAGTAGGAGTTTAATAAATGGTTTAGTATTGTCGGCAATTTCTAGAGCATATTTAAAGCAGTACTCTTTCACGTCTTCGAGATCTTCGATAATGCCATCGGTGATCAACAGACAGATCGCCGCAGGTTGCTTGACCCCGATCGCTGGAGCATCTTTATATTTATTAATGAAATAACGCAAGGGTGGTAACAATTTAGTGCCCGTTCCCCAAGGGATTTTGGGACCTTTGATCTCAATTTGATCGATTTCTTCACCACCAAAGCTGCCCAGATCCTCAATCAGTTCACCCGCAGCACCACATGCCCAATTGATCAAATCAACCTTACCCGTTGCGGCAAAATTCGCCAGATACTTTACCATGACCCGCGTTACTGGTTCGACGACGTTGTGAGTAACAGCGGCACTAGCAAAAAAGCTGCTGACGACACCACTGATCCCGTACATTTTTTTCATTGATGCCGAACCATCCAAGGCTAAACCAACTCTTGCGCCTTCGATGTCTGGAACCATCAGAATAGTTGCAACGATGTCAATGTCTCCATTGTTTTGGGGATAAACATTAACTTCACCAAAGGGTTGAACGACACTTTTTAACTGCATACTCGGACTCTCTGATATTTCACACCAAAATAGTAACTTATCACTAGCAATATAAAGCTTAGCAATCTTAATCAACCCAATAAATTAAAGGTGCGAGGCTTTGCCTCGCACCTTTAATTTATTGAGCCAACAACCAAGAAAAGTCTTGAAAGCTTTGCAAAGCTTTCAAGACTTTTCTTGGATTGGGTTTGAGCGTAAAGCGCTGTGATTTATCGGCTAGCTAAACATGTTTAATCATCAGGTGGCGCTTTTCTCGCCGAAAGCCAATTTTGGTATAGAGAGCTTCGGCTTTGTCGTTCCAAAAGTCCACTACGAGAGAAAGCGATCGCATACCTTGGCTTTTTAAATAGTCCTCAATCACGACAAATACTTGCTTGCCAATTCCTTTACCGCGATAGTCTTCCTGAATATACAATTCATCTACTAGACCACAACGTCCGTGATATTCCATGCTAAAAAAGAAGGTTAGAGCGACATATCCAATCGGGCGATCGCGATCGCAGATCAACCAAATTAGTCCAAATTGCTCATCACTGAGTAAGGCTGTAAATGCTTTAACCACATTGTCATCAAAGATAATTTGATCGAATTGATAGAACTCTTGAACAAGTGCCATGAGCGGATCGATATCAATAAATTGAGCCAAGCGGAAATTAATCTCTACATCACCCATGAGCTTATACATTCACCTTATAACTCAAGTTTAACTCGTCCCCAGAAACACCACGGATTCCCCAGTTATAGCTCGGTGTTTCGATCAGAATGATTTCAATATCTAATGGTGCAATATCCAATTTTTCTTGTAATCGCTCAAACAACAATCGATATAGAGATTTCTTAGCCTCAATAGAGCGTCCAGCAAACATGAGAATTTCGATAATAATATATTTCTCAGAGCGATCGCTTGGATATTCAAAGTCTTCAGATTGCAATGGAAAGAATCGCTGAAATTTCTTGTGTAGTGGATAGTTGAGCGCATCCACTACACAAGAATGGATAGTACTCGATAAAACTTCACGGTGCTGCTGAATGAAATCAGCATGTCCAAAGATTTTAGTCTGCGGCATAACTTTTGACATAGAGTAAATTAGCTAAGGCTCTAGTACCACTAGAAACTTCCGCCACCCACTTAGTAAGCGACACAAACTCTAATCGTGTTTTTTAACTCTTAGCTACTCAATACTCTATCGGGTTTACAGCCTATTTTTGCAAAAGTCATGAGACAATCTCAGATTGGGATACTTCACCTATGAGCCACCTCCAAGCCAACCAAAAAATCCACCTTTATGGGGCTTATTCGCTTTAACGTTGGCATCGTGGGCAAGGGTAGGTTGCTTTAAATACTGCAATGCTAAAGGTTCTTGGGGGTTAATTTTGAGAGCCTGTTGAAAGCTAACTTTTGCCATACTTGGTAAGTTTTGATTTACATATACCAAACCAAGCAAAGCATGGCACTTACTAGAATTTGGAGAAAGTTGTAAGGTATCACGCAATTCTTTGAGTGCAAATGACCATTGTTTTTTCTCAATATACTGCTCTGCTAACTTGATACGAACGTTTACTTGACTATACGCATTACCTTGTCCATTTCCCGTTGATTTACTGATGGTAGAATCCATCCCAGAACTAGAAGAACGGGAAGAAGTTGAAGTTGAGACTGTAGAAGTTTGTGTAGGATTCGATTTAACCGTTGAGTTCGCACTTAGAGGGGCTGTTGGTGACTTTACAGAACTATCGAATGTTGGGCTGCCGACCCCAATAATAGGCGTAGCATGGGGGAGATAACCTGATTGAGCTAAAACATAAATAAGATTTAATTCACTCAGTTGTCCTGTATATTCCAACGACTGATCAAGAATTTGATATTGCAGTTCCGCAAGAGAACGCACGGCTTTCTCGTAGTTTATTTCACTCGGAGCCGCAGCTAGCCTACGTGCAATTTCCGACTGTGGTTCTAACCCTTCACGTCTTTTCATCAAGCGTTTAACAATTAGCTTCAGAAGAGATTGATATTCGACACGTTCCTTTTCGTTCATGAGCGCGTTATAGGCTGGGCTAACGAGCTTAGATAGATAAAGACACGCGCGATCGCTTTCCTGTGGAGATTTCCCGTAAACATCAGGATGTAAGGTTTTGGCAATACTCAAATAGCGTGGACGAATTTGAGAAGCATCAGCATATACAGGTAATCCAAGGACTGCGTAGTGATCGCTAGAACTATATTTACCGATTCCCAAATTAACTTTTAAAGCCAATGATTGGTTAACCATAGTTAACATCCTCTTTCCTAAAGTAGAGATTTTGGGGTCTTATATTTAATTGCGCCTAGCTACTTATAACGCTCTAATCATTTAGATTAGAAATATTAGAGATATTCCCATACGCGACTTATAAGAATATTCAGAATATTTCGATGTTAATCACAACAATAGGAAAATTTCTTAAGCTGCACTCATCTTAACACTTCACAGAAAATTCGTCTGCAAACTAAATATATCTATAGCAATGCAAGAAATAGCAAGGACAAATCAAAACCCAGAAGAGAGTCGCGGCGCGAAGCGCCGCAACTCTCTTCTGGGTTTAATAGGCTCTATATACAGCATTTTGTAATTC
>CAIJEA010000542.1 GCA_903819605.1 uncultured cyanobacterium
CCGAATGTAGGGGCAATTCATGAATTGCCCCTACGTTAGAATCACGAATTCAAGCCTTTTTACGTAAGTCCTAAAGTGTGTTTTAACCGCCATCTTGACAAGAGGGTAAGGGAAAATCTATCGAGTTCTAAATAAAATACTATGACTGAAAAACGTAAAATAAGACTTGGAGCATTCCTGATGAGTTCAGGACATCACGTTGCTTCTTGGCGCTATCCTGATGCTAATGCTGAAGGTGGTTTAGATTTTAACCACTTTCGTAAAATCGCTCAAACTGCTGAACGCGGTAAATTTGATACGATCTTCTTCGCTGATGGTGTGTCGGTACGCGATCGCGGTCAAGATAAAGATATTATCAGTCGTGCGGGTCATGTTGCCCATTTTGAACCAATCACGTTACTTTCGGCATTATCTGTCGTTACGGAACATATTGGCTTGATCGCTACCGTTTCCACCACCTATAACGAACCCTATCATCTTGCTCGTAAATTTGCTTCTCTCGATTACCTGAGTGGTGGTCGGGCTGGCTGGAATTTGGTAACATCGGCAACCGATAGTGAAGCCAAAAACTTCAATCTGGACAAGCATCCTGACCATGCGCCACGCTATCAACGCGCTCGCGAATTTGTGGATGTCGTCAAAGGACTGTGGGACAGTTGGGAAGATGATGCCTTTATTCGCGATAAAGAGTCGGGTATCTTTTTTGATCCAGATAAGCTCCATGTTCCCAATCATAAAGGTGAATATTTTTCCGTACGAGGTCCATTAAATGTGGCGCGTCCCATCCAAGGCTATCCTGTAATTGTGCAGGCAGGCTCATCGGAAGATGGCAAAAACTTGGCGGCGGAAACGGCGGAAGTTATTTTCACGGCTCACCAAACCCTTGCTGATGCTAGAGCTTTCTATGCTGATGTGAAGGAACGGGCGGCAAAAATTGGTCGCAATCCCGATCATATTAAAATCATGCCAGGGATCTTCCCTGTGATTGGTCGCACCGAAGAGGAAGCGAAGGAGAAGTTCCAAAAGCTACAGGATGGCATCGATCCTAAAGTGGGCTTGGCTTTGCTAGGCAGTATGCTGGGTAATGTTGATTTGTCGGCATATCCCCTTGATGGTCCTTTACCAGATTTGCCTGAAACAGAGTTACACCAGAGTCGTCAAGATTTATTGATTAGATTAGCAAGACGGGAAAATCTAACCATCCGTCAACTCTATCAATGGATTGCAGGGGCAAGAGGTCATTATCAACTTGTCGGTACTCCTGAGCAGATCGCCGATCATCTTCAGGAATGGTTTATCAATGATGCGGCTGATGGCTTTAATATCATGCCTCCCTATTTACCCAGTGGATTAGAAGAGTTTGTGGATCTGGTAATTCCGATCTTGCAAGAGCGCGGTTTGTTCCGCACTGAGTACGAAGGAAAAAACCTCCGTGAAAATCTTGGTTTACCCCGTCCAACTAATCAATTTGTGGTTAAAAAGGAATTGGTAGCTGTCTAGCGATCGCTTGTAAATATATCCTACTCGTAAATGTGGTTGTAATTTTTGCAGCCACATTTGCTCGTTTATAGTATTTCTTGATAAATGGCAAAATTTAACTATTACGATCGCATTGCTCAGAACTACGACCAAACGCGCTGGTTGACAGAACCGATTGCCGAAGAGGTCGCCGATTTTATTTTGAATTTAGTTGAGGCAAATCCAGAAACCTCTTTTTTAGAAGCAGGAGTTGGTACTGGCGTGAATGTTGTATCTCTGGTCAAGCGTGGCTATGCCGTAACGGGAATTGATGTTTCTCAAGAGATGCTCAATCAGTTTCGCCAAAAATTGCCAGAAGTGCCATCAAATCTAAATTTAATTTGCGCTGATGCTTCTCAATTAGCTTTCCCAGATCGGAGTTTTGATGTGGTTTTAACTGTGCATATGATTCACACTGTTGCTGATTGGCAAAGCTTTCTCGATGAGATTACTCGTGTGTTAAAACCTAACGGCTTCTATCTCAATGCTCAATGCATTACACCACCCGCAAGGCTGAAATTTGAGAACTATTTTCGAGCAATTTTGGCAAAGTATGAAGCTCAGGATACTAATCCTGAACCTAAGCCGATCGCTAAAATCAACATAGATGTAGACCAATATTTTCTCAATAAAGGCTATCAATTTAGTTACTTAATCGCTAAGGAATGGACAGTTAGCAACAGGATTAGAGAATTATTGAACTTCTTTAAATTACGAGCCTATGGATTCTGTTGGCGTGTATCCGAGGAAATTTTTGAACAGGCGATCGCTGAATTTGAAAATTTTTGCATTAAGCAATATGGCTCTCTAGATACAGAATTATCATCAACAGCTAAGTTTGAAATATGGACATACAGAATCTGAAGTATAGCTGACAG